>DCIF01000091.1 GCA_002315795.1 Bacteroidales bacterium UBA1733 | reverse complement strand
TGAAACCCTTGGTACTGCTATAGGGTGGCAGCGCTGAACCTTCGAAGACGCGATGCATTGCCGTGAGTTCAGACGGATCATTGTTAGGCGTTCCAGTGCCATGAGCATTGACATAATCGATATCTGCAGGAGTAAGACCAGCCATGCGGATCGCCTCAGACATGGCACGATAAGCACCTTCTCCATCTTCTGACGAAGCCGTCTGATGGAAAGCATCACACGCATTGGCATAACCACTGACCACAGCCAAAGGCTTCGCACCACGACGTTTGGCCGAACTCAGCGTCTCTATCACCAGATATCCGGCACCCTCTCCTAAGTTCAATCCTGAACGGGTCTGGTCAAAAGGCCGACACTGCTCATGATCGAGGATCATCAGCGTATTGAAGCCATTCAGATGGAAACGCGAAAGCGACTCCGTACCACCCACTACCGCCTGCTCAAATTGTCCAGTCTTGATCAGGTTCGCACCGATCTCAATGGCATTGAGTGCCGAAGAACAGGCAGTACTGATCGTGTCTAACAAGGCAAACTGGCCAAAGCCACGCGCAATCTGTCTGGTGTTGCTGCCACAGTCGGTAGCGGCACTGACCATCTGCTGCATCATCGACTCATGGTCGGTGCTGGTGAAGAGGTTTTCTCCACGATCCATGCCAGCTACCGTGGTACCAGAGATGAATGGCATCGTACCATTGAGCGCCTCCTGAAGCTGCAGATTAGCATCGAGCATACCGGCCTCAGCCAAAGCCTCACGAAGTGCGAGGCGTGCCATGAGAGTGGTTCGGCAAAGCTCTTCTCCTCCATCGGCCGATACCGCTACCTGCTGCTGCATCTCAGCATTAGAAAGCTTCACTTCGCCTACCGGCAGTTCATGATGCTCAGTCTTGAGATACTGCACTTCAGCAATACCCGATTTCAGCGACTGAAGCGCAGACAAGGTCTCAGCCTTGCCTACGCCAATGGCAGACACGACGCCTGCACCTGTGATGACAATAGGTTCGTTGATCACGCGAATATCAATAGATGTTTGCTACAGATTACTTCTTGCGGTTAGCAGACACGTATTCAGCCATAGCCTTAACCGACTGGAATACAGCCTTACCCTCAGCTGGTGTCTGGAACTTGATGCCATAGAAACGCTCCAAAAGAACGATGAGCTCCAATGCATCAATGCTGTCAAGACCCAAACCCTCGCCAAAGAGAGGTGCCTCTGCATCGATATCAGCAGGAGTAAGATCCTCCAGATTGAGTGCCTCAATAATCTGCTCCTTTAGTTTTTCAATCAACTCTTCCATATATATAAATTAAGAATTAATAATTCGCATAAAGCGCTATCTGCGCAGTATAATGGTTGTCATCTTCGCACTCGAGCCAGCCACCCAGTACTGAAGTGGTCACAGGATCCATGAATGCTTGTGTGATGAGCTCTTCCAGTAGTGTCTCTTCTTTTTCTTCCACCACAAGAAAGGTCGTCTCTCCATGATAGTGATGACGGATGGCAATCTCTCCGGTCACGATGTTCGGAAGCGTATAGACGAAGTCGGCCGGACTTGGGAAGTAGTTCTCTCCTTCTATAATCGTCTCCTCGTATTTGCGGTCAGCTGCTAACGAGGCGCTTTTGTTGATCAGCACAATAGCGCGATCTTCTCGCTCTATGAAATGATCTTCATCGACCTGCTTTAGGAGCAGCTCTGTGGCTATGAAACCCAGTTTGGCCAGCGGATCCATCTTATAGAACTTCGGATAATCTCCTACATGCTCCTTATAAAGAGCGGTCAGGTTTCCGCTTTCTGGAGTGATTCTGATCTCTGCAATCTTCTTCATAGCTCCTCTCCTTTCTTGAAAAGTGCAGCCGCGTTACAGCCACCAAAACCGGACATCAATTTTACGAATTGCCTTAAAGAGGTTGGCTGATGTTCTCCTGACACATTGAGCTCACGGCTTGTGCCACAAGCATTAAAACCTCTGGTTCCAGGCACCCATCCTTCGTCAAGCGCATGCATGGTCAGGATCGTCTCTAAAAGACCGGCAGCACCCATGGTGTGACCATAATAACCCTTGAGGCCACTCACCAGCGTCTGGTTCATTCCTTCACGATCGATGGCCTTTGATTCCATATCATCGTTATAGAGCGTTGCCGTGCCGTGTGCCGAGATACAGGCAATTTGCTCAGCATTCTCCCCTCGCATCACCTGATGCAGAGCACGATAGCAGCCTTCAGCTGTCTTCGATGGACCAGAGATGTGGAAAGCATCATTACGGATAGCTCCCTTGCAGAGCACCCAGTCCTCAGCCTTTACTTCCTCTTTACGGGTATAAATAATGGTGGCCACAGCCTCTCCTAAGTTGAGACCGAAACGGTCTTCGTCAAAAGGACGGCATTCTTCGGTAGAAACCGCCTTGAACGACTGAAAGCCAGAGACGATAAACTTCGTCTGGATATCACAACCTGCTACAATAGCAGTGTCATACTTACCACTCTCAAGCAGGCGTTGCGCCAAAATCTGTGCAGCCAATCCGCTGATACAGGCGTTAGAGACCGTCACTGGTTGGGTTGTGATGCCAAAATGCTTCGCCAGATGTGCAGCAGTCTCTCCCATGCGCTCACCCTCAGGACCCGTAGTGTGACCTTTGGTGGATGAAAGAATCAGACAGACGCGCGAAGAGGACAGATCGAGCAAAGGAACCTGCTTTACGGCAGCTGTGATCGACTGTCGAAGAGCACCTTCGTATGAATAGTCCTCCAACTGACCTTCGTCAAAGAGCGAAGCCATGAAAGCCTCTGGGATATTCCAGCGCTGATAAGTCTGCAGAGCCGAACGATAAGCCTGCACAGCATGCAGGTTCTCTTCGGTGGTCAGTCCTAAAGGCGACAGGATATTATCGGCAATCTTAATAATCATGACTTAAACAGTTTTCTCGCTCAAAGCTATCTTCATCTCCCCTTCAGCAATCAGCGTACCATCCAGCAGTCGCACCTCGCCATGAGCTAAGGTCAGTCCAAACGACGAACTGAGCACCTCGATCTTCGTCTCGAGCGTCTCTCCTACCTTAGGCAGTTGCACGATCTCGAGATTTCTCACCGCTCCGATAAAGCCAATGTTCACGTCCTTATGAAGGATGTACTTATTGATATAGCCGATACGAGCTGCACAGGTCTGTGCAATATTCTCAACGATGCCACTGGCCACGAAGAAACCATTCTGACAGAAGAGGTTATCTTCTGCAATCAGGAAACGGGTTGAGGTCACTACCTCATCATAATGAAGCAACTGGCTCACCATGATAAATGGTGGACGTTGTGGCAAGATGCCACCGATCGGTATCTGGAGGAATTCGGCTTCTGTCATCATTCTGCCTTCCAAAAATCAAAATAGTTGAACCACTGTGTCGGATACATCCTTACCGCCTTCTCGAGCTGCAGCGCATACTCATCGGCCAAAGCCTGATGCTTAACGTTCTTCTTCTTGAGCAATTCTGCATCGATATTCTTATAACCTTCGCGCAGGTCCTTGATGATGATGTGGTAAGTCTGCCAGTCTTTCTTGAATACGAAGACCGCCAACACACCACAATCGCGGGTCACAGCCATAGAGAACGGTCCTAAAGGGAACTTAGCATCCTGTCCCAGGAATCGGCAGGTGAGGTATTTCTGCGAACCGAAGATTCTATCTCCCGGCATACTCACGATATTGCCTTCGGCCAATGCCGTATTGAGCGTAAAGATATGGCTCATATCAGACATCACCGGTACCATGGCGATATTGTTAGGAGTGAAGACTTTGTTACGATTCTTCATCACCGTCTCGGTCTCACCCATAAACACCAAAGCATGAATAAGCTTGGTCTCACTCTTGAGCGAATAGCCAGCCAGTTCATAGTTACCTGTGTGTGCACTTATCTGAACGAAACCCTCTGGTTGGCACTCAAGTCCTTTCCAGAGATCGTCATACCCCTCCATTTCGAACTGAAAACGCTTCCCTCCATAGACAGCAAAGCGGTCGATGATAATTTGTCCGAAGCGCAGATGGTTCACATATACATGCCAGAAAGCCTTGAGCCGCGACTCACCAAAGCGCTGACGGAAGAAACGATACTGAGCCAGATAACCCGCATGAGCAAAGAGCATGTAGAATGGCACAATCAGAGCCACAAAGGCATAGACGATGCGCTGATCCGCATGACCAAGGATCCCTACCAGCGAGCGTTGCATCCATGGCATACCGCCGGTAGTTCCCTTCCATTGGCTATGCTCCAGTGTTTCTGCCATGAAGACTACTTATTACAGTGCTGTTCAATATAGTCACAGAACTGGGTCAGTGTCTCCACGCCAGCCATCTCCTCAGTCTTGATGCGGAAGCCAAAAGTGCGATCCACGATCACCACAATATCCACGAGGTCAAGGCTGTCAATACCGATATCCTCACGAAGACGTGCTTCAGGAACGATCTTCTCTTCGTCAATTTCCAGATCCTCAATGAGGAATGCTTTTACTTTCTCTTCAATTTCTGAACGTAACATATTCTATTTTTTTGAAAGGATTTGAAGGGAATCTCAGGGAATCTCTTAAAATCTCGTTTTTTACTTAATCTTACATACCATGATCGAATGACCCTGGCCTAAATTGTCATAGATGGTCTCTACCTCCATACCTGCAGCCTCGACGTAAGCAGTCATGTCCTCCGTGTTATACATCTTCGAATTACCGTTGGCAATAGCGGTGAAATAGAGGCTGGTGAGAGTCAGACAAAGCGCTGCTGGCTCATATTTCTGTCGGTCCCACAATGTCTCCATGATATAGACACGAGTATCCTTATCCATGATCTTCGAAGCACGCTTCAGAATGCTGGTGATCTCCTCACCGCTGAAACAGTCGAGGAACTGTGACATCCAGATCACGTCATAATGCTTATTCGTAGGGAAAGCTGCATTTGGATCCAGAAGGTTGATGCCGATGCCATCCACACGGTCAGCTCCTGGCTGTCCCTTGGTAGCTTCCTTCATCAGACCGATCTGTTGTGGCAGATCGAGGATGGTTACCTCCACCTCAGGATCATAATTCACACATTGCATTGACCATCGGCCAGTGTTGCCACCTACATCGAGCAAGGTACGAGTCTTATTTTCTTTAAACACAACCTTCAGTGCCTCTGGGAAGGAACTGTCGCTATAGAAATGATCGAAGCCGAACCATGACTTCTGGACATCCTTCGGCAGTGATGACAAACCTTCATAGACGGTTGGCCAGTCACCAAAGTGCTTTAAGCCGGCAGGACGACCTTCCTTGAGCGACTCCTCCAGAAGGAACCAGCCTTCATAGTTCACATCGTGGTTGAAATCGAGGTTTACCTTCGTAGCAGGGTCAGCCAAAAGGAACCAACCAGCTTTTGACAGTCTGAAACGGTCGGTCTCTGGGTTAACGAGAATCGTACCGATACAGAGCGAAGCCTCAAGCAGACACTTCACGGCATAATCTGACAAACCGGTCTTCTCAACCAGTTCCTTACGAGTCATGCCAGTCTCTGAGTCACGGAGCATATCCATGATACCGAACTTTACCATCAGACGCGAAGCCTGAAAAATTACAGGTCCGAAAGCTATGAACTCTGCCAGACGCTGAGCGTCACGTGCGCTCTGCTGCTCTGAAGTATAGACTTTCTGTAATGCAGGAGAAAGGTGCATATTGTTGAGTTTTTTGCTACGAAGTAGCGTTGTTTTATTCTTATATGAGATGCTACGAAGTAGCGCGCATGTATTATTCAGTGAACTTCTTGATCACCAGTGCCGAATTGGTACCACCGAAGCCGAAAGAGTTTGACAACACAGCATTGACCTCGGTTTCTATGGTCTGAGACGCGATCCTTAGGTTCTGGCTATACTCATCAGGGTGCTCAAAGTTGATGTTCGGTGCCACAAAACTGCCTTGCATCATCAGGATAGAATAGACAATCTCAGAAGCGCCTGCCATCCAGCATTCATGGCCAGTCATCGATTTGGTGGAGCTCACCCAAGCTTTCTTACCAGCAAACATGCGACTCAAAGCCATCGCCTCTAGCATATCACCCTGTGGTGTAGAAGTGGCATGAGCATTGACATAGTCGATGTCCTCGGCCAGTAAGCCAGCATCATCCAATGCCCGCTGCATGGCGTTGAGCGAACCTTCATCACTCGGATGCGAGATACCGCCACCGCCATTTGAAGAGACGCCATAACCTACCACCTCACACAGGATGTTGGCACCACGGGCCTTGGCATGTTCGAGTTCCTCGATCACCAACGCTGCCGCACCGCCACTCGGTACCAGACCGTCACGATCCTTATCGAAGGGGCGACTGGCCTTCTGTGGCTCATCAGTACGCACTGAGAAAGCATTGATGGCATCGAAAGAAGCCATTGAGAAATAGTTGCACTCCTGTGCACCACCAGCCAGAACGATGTCCTGCATGCCTTGACGAATCATCATATAAGCCAATCCGATAGCATGCGAACCGCTGGCACAAGCAGCGCTCACAGTGAAGTTAGCACCACGGAAACCAAAGGCCGAGGAGAGGTTCATGGTGACGGTTGAATTCATCGACTGGAACACCAGACTTCTTCCTAACATGGCCGTATCGTGACGATCGTCCATAATGCGACCGGTCTCAATCACCGGCTTAGCCGATGAGTCATTACCAAAGATCAGACCTATCTCGTTCTTGTCAATATACTCAGCATCGATACCTGCCTCCTTGAAAGCCTCAAGACTGGCCATGTATGCGTATTCGGCCTGTTCCGAAAAGCTGACGCGCAGACGACGGTCAAGGAGTCCTTTCAGATTAGGCTTCTCAACGATACCTGTCAGTGGAGAACGATAGCCATAAGTGATACGATCAGGGTCAATGCCGATACCCGACTTACCTACGCGTAAAGACTGAGCCACTGTCTCTTTGTTTGTTCCCAGGCAAGACCAGATGCCAGCGCCAGTGATTACAACTCTTCTCACAACCTACAATATAAATTGATTTTAATAATTCAGATTATCTACGCTGGCGACGAGCCTGCTCCTCACGCTGCTTCTTGAGCTGTTCCTGCTGCTGACGCTGCAGTTCTTGCAGTTTAGCGGCCCAGCCAGAAGCCTTACCTGCCTTAGCTGGCTTCTTGAGGTTGGCCTTGAGTTGCTCCAGAATCTTATCCTCGTCCATGCTCCATCGGATAGCATAAGTGATGATGATACCAAGGAGAGTACTCAGGAAGTAATAGTATGAAAGACCTGCAGAATACTGATTGAGGAAGAAGAGGAACATCAATGGCATGAAATACATCATCATCTTCATACCTGGCATAGCCTGTTGGCTTGGATTCTGCTTCTGCATCAACCATGTGTAGAAAATATTGGTGATAGTCATCAATACACAGAAAAGCGAGAGGTGATGACCGAAGATCCAGTTAATCACAGGGATATCAGCGTTCCAAGTAAGGAAAGCATCATAAGTTGAGAGGTCATCGGCCCACAGGAATGGCTGGTGACGAAGCTCGATAGAAGTTGGGAAGAAGTAGAACAGCGCGATGAGCACTGGCCACTGAATGAGCATTGGCAGACAGCCTCCCATCTGGTTTACTCCCATCTTGCTATAGAGTGCCATCATGGCCTGCTGCTTCTCCATGGCCTGCTCCTGATCAGGATACTTCTCATTGATGGCCTGTACTTCTGGCAGACGCTGAGCAATACGCATCTTTGCCGAAGCCTTGTACGACTTGTAAGTCATTGGCAAGGTGACAAGCTTGATGAAGAGGGTCAGCAACAGAATGATGATACCGTATGAAGAGATCCACTTGTCCATAAAGTGGAAAAGTGGGATGATTACCCATGAGTTGACATAGTGCACGATGAAGCGCCAACC
>DCIF01000084.1:23740-25167 GCA_002315795.1 Bacteroidales bacterium UBA1733 | reverse complement strand
ATGCTGCATGGATGAAACGTGTTCACGAAGTCGTTGACTATGTTATTGACAATGACCTCTATTGTATCCTCAATGTTCACCACGATACTGGAGCAAATAGTAGCAGTTTCACCCACTGGGTTCATGCTGATGAGGCTAACTACACCGCAACTAAAGGCAAGTTCGAAGGTCTCTGGAAGCAGATAGCCGAAGAGTTTAAGTCTTATGATAAGAAGCTCGTCTTTGAAGGTTATAACGAAATGCTTGATAAGGGAGGCAACTGGAATACACCAAGCAAGTCAAGTTCTTACAAAGCAATCAACAGCTATGCTCAAAGTTTTGTCAATGCAGTTCGTGCTACAGGCGGAAACAATGCTTCACGTAACCTCATCGTCAATACATACGCAGCAGCCAATACAGAAGTTGTAATCAATAACTTTACCTTTCCTACTGATGCTGCAAAGAATCACATGATTCTGGAGGTTCATGCTTATCCAAACTTCTTCACCTGGACAACTCCCGCCACACTGAGAACTATTGCACAGGTAAAGAGTGATGTTGATTATGTCTTCAATACCTTGAAGAATAAGGTTATAGCTAAAGGTATTCCTGCAATTGTCGGTGAATGGGGATCATACGGTGTTGATAACGGTGCTGGCAAGACTGATTACGATGTCCGTAAAGATATGTTCTTTGAATTCTGCAAATACTTCATCAATCAGGCTAAGAAGAACAATGTCGCCACTTTCTATTGGATGGGCCTCTCTGATGGCATGACCCGTTCTATACCAGCATTCAGTCAGGCCGATCTTGCCGAACTTTTTGCCAAGACCTACCATGGTTCTTCATTCGAAGGAAAATATCCTGTTATGGACAAGGTTACAAGCTACGTTGCACACGAAGGCGAAAAGAAGATTGGATGGGGTGATGGTATTAGCATCAGTGCAGATATCTTCAAAAACTTCGACAACGATGTGAAAGTCGAAATCACCTTCTCTTTCGGTAATAGTGGAAACGACGACATCCAGCTCTTTGACTTCAATTGGAAGAAAAAGCCTTCTTTTTATATTGACAACAAAAAATATAATGGAGACTACAATCCACACAACGATTTTAATGCAGGATCAGAGCAGCATACCGTCTCTCTTTCTTTTGATGCAGCAACCAACACTGAGCTCAAGAAGTCTGGCCTTAACATCCACGGCAACGACGTAACACTCTACAAAGTTACGATTCTGGATGCAAGCTTAAGCAGTCTTGGCAAAATTGAGCAGGACAATGCAGACGCAGCCATCTATGATATCTTAGGCCGACGCGTCACTAAGATGACCAACGGAATCTATATCCGTCAAGGTCGTAAAGTGATTCATTATTAAAAAAAGAGCTTTCCTCGATCAATGAAACCGGATTTTGATTTCTGTTTATGGTTTCGTTAGTCGTGGAAGGTG
>DCIF01000084.1:22955-23678 GCA_002315795.1 Bacteroidales bacterium UBA1733 | reverse complement strand
TATTTATTATTTAAACACAAACGCCATGACAAAGTCATTTGACATGAGAGCAATGCTACTGACCTTCTTTATGATGTTGTCAGCAACTGTATTTGCTCAGGTGACCGTGACGGGTGTAGTAACTGAAAACACGGGGGATCCTGTAATTGGAGCCACCATTCGTGAGAAAGGTACCCAAAATGGTACTATTACCGACATTGACGGTAATTACTCACTGAAAGTTGCTAACGCCAACGCCACGTTGATTTTTTCTTACGTTGGTCTGGAGACCCAGGAGGTCAAGCTCAACGGACGTAAGACAGTGAATGTAACTCTCAACAGCGATGATGAGCTCCTCGAGGAGGTTGTTGTTGTAGGTTACGGTGTACAGAAAAAGAGCGATTTGGCCGGTGCTTCATCATCACTGGGTGAGCAGGCGCTCAAGTCGGCCAACATCACCAACCTTGACCAGTCTTTCGCTGGCCGTGTAACCGGTGTCACCGCCGTACAGACGTCAGGTGCTCCTGGTTCATCATCTTCTATCCGCGTACGTGGACAGGCAACCATCAACGCAGGAGCAGAACCTCTCTACGTTATCGATGGTGTCATCGTACAGTCTGGCGGTTCGTCTGGTGCAGACTACGGTTTGGGTGATAAGCTCGGCAATGGTTCGGTATCTACCATCTCTCCTCTCTCAACCATCAACCCTTCAGACATCGTGAGCATGGAGATCCTCAAGGATGC
>DCIF01000084.1:0-22859 GCA_002315795.1 Bacteroidales bacterium UBA1733 | reverse complement strand
TTCACTTACGATGGCACTGTAACATGGTCTCGTCAGACCAAGCGTCTTGACATGCTCAACCTTCGCGAGTTCGCTGAGTATTACAACGACCTCGTTAACCAGGGTGAGATTGCTAAACCAACACCAGAATATTCTGATCCTTCAGTCCTCGGTCTCGGTACCAACTGGCAGGATGCAGTCTTCCGTACTGCACTCCAGCATCAGCACCAGATTGGTGCACAGGGTGGTTCAGACAAGGTGAAGTACTATGTCAGCGCAGGCTACATGGATCAGGAAGGTACCATCATCGGTTCTGAGTTCAGCCGTTTCTCTCTCCGTTCAAACATCGATGCAGAGTTGAAGAAGTGGCTCAAGATGGGACTCAACGTATCTTACAGCCAGACCGCAGAGGATCTTTTGAAGGCAGACTCTGATGAGGGTGTCATCATGTACTCTCTTACCACTCCTCCAGACATCCAGATCTACGACATCGAAGGTGGTTATTCTTCGGTCAGCAAGGAAGGCTTTACCAGTCCTAACCCTATTGCCATGGCTCTTTTGAATGACATCACCCTCAAGCGCCAGAAGCTCAACGGTAACCTCTTCTTCGACGTTACTCCAATGAAGAACCTGACTTGGCACACCGAGTTCGGTTGGGACCTTGGCTGGACAAAGGGTGAGACATACAATCCAATGATCCACCTCGGCACCTACAACCAGAACAGCAACGAGGCTCGCAGTTCAAAGAACAACAACACCTATTGGACAATCAAGAACTACCTCACCTACAACGGACAGATCGGCAAGCACGGCTTCACCGCTATGATCGGTCAGGAGTGTTGGGAGTCGCTCTGGGACTATATGTCAGTCTATAACACCAACCTTCCAAACGATGCCGTTCACAATGCAGCGCTGGGTACTGGTGATCCGCAGATCGGCAATGGCTTCGGCAGTGCTGCTATGGCATCTTTCTTTACACGTGAGACTTACAACTACGACAATCGCTACTTGTTGACTTACACCTATCGTTATGATGGTTCTTCAAACTTCGGTCCTAACCAGCGTTGGGCAGGCTTCCACTCTCTGGCAGCAGCTTGGCGATTCTCGGAGGAGGACTTCTTCAAGAGCCTGAAGGAAAGCGGAGCAGTCACCAACGGTAAGTTGCGTCTCGGTTGGGGTCAGACCGGTAACTCAAACATCGGTGGCTATGCTTGGGGTTCGGCTATGAGCGTTATGGAGACTGGTCTTGGCACCAGCTACCGTCCTGCTAATATTAAGAACCTCGATATCAAATGGGAGACTCAGGAGCAGTATAACGTTGGTCTCGACATGGGCTTCATCAACGACCGTATCAACCTCGTTGTTGACGTTTATCTGAAGAAGTCAGCCGACATGCTCATGCAGTTGACACTCCCTTCATTCATGGGTACTTCTGGTAACGGATCTTCGGCACTTGCTGCACCTAAGGGTAACTTCGGTGACATTGAGAACAAGGGTCTTGAGATCGCAATCAACACACGTCCTATCGTAACCAAGAACTTCGACTGGAGCTCTGACTTCCAGATTTCTTTCAATAAGAATAAGTTAAAGAGCCTCTCTGGTTCAAGTGCACTCATCGGCTATGGCCAGTGGACTGACGTCGTTTCTCGTACCGAGGAAGGAGAGTCACTTTACAATTTCTACGGATATGAAGTTGAAGGAATATACCAGGATTTCGATGATATCCTCCGTTCTCCTGTCAACACTCTCCAGCAGAACAACCCAATCATTGACAATGGCAATGGCAGCTATAGCTGGTCAACTGATCCTTCAAAGTATAGCCGTTCGAACACCACTTTCGTAGGCGATATCAAGTATAAGGATGTCAATGGTGATGGAAAGATCGACGAGAAGGATAAGACCAATATCGGTTCACCACTTCCTAAGTTCACCTTCGGTTGGAACAACACCTTCCACTACAAGAACTGGGATCTTAACATGTTCATCAACGGTTCATACGGCAACAAGGTAGGCAACTACAATGCCATGAAGCTCACACACATGAACTCAGCATGGACCAACCAGACCACCGCTGTCAAGGATCGCGCTAAGCTCGTTGCTATTGACGCTTCGCAGTCTGACTGGTATAACCATATTGATAATGTACGCGTAAGCAATCCTAACACTAACATTCCACGCGCTACCATCAACGATCCTAACGACAACGACGCATGGAGCTCACGATACATTGAGGATGGCTCATACATCCGTTTGAAGAGCATCAGCTTGAGCTATACAGTCGACAAGAAGCTCGTTCAGAAGATCGGCCTTGACAACGTTCGCGCTACCATCTCAGCAAACAACGTCCTGACCATCACTGGCTACGACGGCTATGATCCTGAGATCGGTGCTTCTACTACCAGCTCAAATGTATTTGGTCTTGATAACGGTCGTTATCCATCGCCAACCTCATGGGCAGTAGGTTTGAGTGTTTCATTCTAATAACTCCTTATTAATAATATGAAAATGAACATTTCTTTTAAGACATTAGGAGTTGGTGCACTGCTTTCTTCATCACTTCTGATACTCTCTTCCTGCGACGATTTTCTGGATCGTCCTACCGAAGACAACTATAACACAGAGAACTACTACACCTCTGACGACGCTTGTATCTCAGGTGTCAACTACCTCTACAACTCACCATGGTATGACTTCCAGCGTGGTTTCATCAAGGTCGGTGAGGTATTCTCTGGCAATATGTACTGGGGTTCATCACCATACCTTAACTTCTCAGTCAACGGCACCGATGCTGACCTCGTCAATATGTCATACTCCCTTTGGGCAGAGATCAGTCACTGCTCTACTGTTTACGAATCACTTAAGGGTGCAACAGCGTCTGAATCAGTGAAGAAAATGTGTATGGGTGAGTGCTTGACATGGAAGGCTATGGCCTACTTCTACCTTGTACGTTCTTTCGGCGATGTACCTATCATTCACGACAACTCTGCTACTTTGGCTGCAGGAGACTATAACGAGCTCTCTAAGGTGCAGAAGGCTGATGTCTATGAGTATATCATCCTTACTCTTGAGAAGGCTATGGAGCTCCTTCCAAAGTCATCATCGGCTGGTCGTATCGACTACTACTGTGCAGAGGGTCTTCTTGCTAAGGTCTATCTGACCAAAGCTGGTGTTTCTGGTTCTCTCAACAATGAGGACCTCGCTATGGCAGCCAAGCTTTCTAAAGATGTCATTGACAACTCTGGCCGCAAGCTTGAGTCCAACTATGAGGATATCTTCCGTGGCTCACACAACACTGGCGAGGAGAGCCTCATCGCTTGGCGCTGGACCGTCGGCGCACACTGGACCTGCCAGAATTCTCTGCAGTCTGACCTCGCTATCGAGGGCTTCTGTGAAGTTGGTGCTGTATGGGGTGGCTGGGGTGGCCCATCTACCGATCTGATGGAGGCATTCGGTGTCATCACCATCGAGGGCGAAGGTTCTAATGCCCGTCTCAAGGAGTACCCAAGTCCTGAGAGCCGTGCAGACATCGACACTCGTCGTAAGGCTACTATGATGCTCCCTGGCGATAAGTACTCTTACTTCTGGCGCGACAAGGGTGGTTTCGACTACCTCGAGTTCATCTACAACAGTGAATACAACGCTTCTGCCACCGGCCAGTTGGAGGGTCCTTGCGGTACAAACAATGTAAAGCACCTCTATGGCGACAATGCTGACCACGTAGCAGAGATGGGTATCTCTGATGGACGTATGGCATCTGCTTTGGCTACCCATATCCTTCGTCTTGCTGACGTTTATCTCATTCATGCTGAGGCAATGGTTCTCCAGGGACAAGGCAATGCAACTTCTGCTCTTGCAGCTTACAATGCCGTTCATCAGCGTGCTATTCCAACTGCAGCAGCTGCTACCTCACTCACCTTCGACCAGATCTGGAAAGAGCGTCGACTTGAGTTTGCAGGCGAGGGTGATCGTTGGTATGACTATGTTCGTCGTGCATACTACGATGTTCAGTCTTGTATCTCTGAGCTCAAGAGCCAGCACCGCAACCAGCTCTGGAACTGCGATGCGCTCTACAAGGCTTATTACACCTCTAACCGCACCGTCTGGAATATTGTTACTGCAGATGGTAACGTAGAGTATAATTTTGATACTGCCGTACCAAACGTAACAGAGAAGAGCTTTGTGCTTCCATTCCCAACTGAGGACGTTGCGCTCAATCCAAATGTTGCCAGCGATGCTCCAGCAGTACACGTTGATGTACGTGAGGTTTATTCTTATTGATTCAGGTGAACCACTAATAAAGAAAATATATAATGAAAAAATATATGAATTGGTCAGTTCTTGCACTGGGAGCTCTGTCGCTTGGCATGGCTATCACCTCATGCGAGGACGAACCAAACAAATTTGAACTTACTGGAGGCAAGCCTACCATCAAGTACATCCGTCCTCAGGATGTTACAGCAAAGGATAGTCTCCTCACCTCTGCCTACACTTCACAGGGCATCTGTATCGTAGGCGAGAACCTAACCAGCATCCGTGAGATGTATTTCAATGATGTGAAGGCTGTGCTCAACACCAGTTACATCACGAGCAACACAATGCTGGTAACCGTACCAAAGGATATTCCGGCCAACAATACTGGTAAGATCTACATGGTGACCAACGACCGTGATACGGTTGACTATGATTTCAAGGTGCTCGTTCCTGCTCCATCTGTAGCTTCGATGAAGAACGAATGGGCTGGCATTGGCAAGACTGCCGTCATCAACGGTCAGTATTTCGTCAATGATCCGAACCAGCCTCTTACCATTACGTTCACGGGAATTGACAACTCTATCAACGTAAAGGCTACCGACATCAAGAATGTAACTCAGTCTGCTGTAACCTTCACCGTTCCTGAGGGAGCAGAAGAAGGACTTATTGAGGTTGAGACCATCTATGGCAAGGGCGTTTCAAAGTTCTACTATCACGACTCACGCAATATCATCACCGACTTCGATGGTGAGAATCATGCTGGTCCTGATGGCGTTATCCCTCAGGGCTGGAACATCTCAGCGACCTATTCTACCGAAGATGGCGTAGATGGCTATTACATACAGCTCGGTCCTGCTGATACTGAAGGTGGCTGGGTAGAGGATCTCAAGCTCCCATTCTGGTGCGGTAACTGGAACGGTGATCCTATGAGCATCACTTCTGGTGCCGGTGTACCATTGCGTAATGTCATCGACTTCTCTAACTGGGAGGACATGTCATACAAGATGGAGCTCTACATCCCTTCAAGCAATCCTTGGTCAGCTGGTGCTATGCAGATCATCTTCGTCAACAACGAGCAGTGTGCTAATGACTCTTGGCAGAACAACACCTACATCCATACCAGTGCTGATGGCGGTCTTGACCTCCCACGTGCACTCTATAACCCATGGGCATCGGCTGGCAGTTTCGATACTGGCGATGAGTGGATCACAGTTACTATTCCATTGACCGACTTTGTATATAATGATGATGGCACCAAGTCTCCTAAGATGATGTCAGTGAGCAGCTTCGACAGCTTCATCATCTGGCCTATTAATGGTGGTGTTTCAGGTACAGCATGTACTCCTATCTTCCGATATGATAACATCCGTGTCGTACCAAACCTCTAATAATGTGAACAAAAAATGAAAAAGACAAATATCTTTAAGGCCATCCTCATGATGAGCCTCATGTTAGTGGGTGCCACCGCGCTCACCTCATGCGGAGAGGATCCACTTGACACCGACCAGTACGCTGGCGGACCAGTCAAGCTCCTGGCTTACGGCCCAAACCCTGTGGCTCGCATGGGTGAGCTCCGTATTATCGGTGTAGGTCTTGACCAGGTACAGTCAGTCACCATTCCTGGCGCTGGCGATATCACTGATATCAACCGTATCAGTTCTGAGGAGATCCGCGTCGTCGTACCTAATGAAGCTGTCATTGGCAAGATCAAGCTCAACAGTACTTCTGGTACTATTGAGTCAGTAACTTCGCTGAAGTATACCGAGCCTGTAGGCTTTGACAACCAGCCATTCTCTAAGGCTGAAGTAAAGGCTGGTGAGCTTCTTACCATTTCTGGTGAATATCTCAATCTGGTTCAGCAGGTAATCTTTACAGACGGTGTTGTTATCGAGAAGGCTGATTTCCAGGCTCAGGATCGTAAGAATATCGTAGTTTCAGTTCCTGAAGAAGCTCAGACTGGTAAGGTCACTATTTCTTTCTGTGCTACCGAAGACACTATTCCAAACCTGATTGCTTCTCCTGCAGAACTCAAAGTGGTAGTTCCTAAGGTTGACGAGGTAGCAGACCTCACTGGCAAGAAGCCAGGCGATAAGATCAGCCAGAAGGGTAGCGATCTTGACCTCGTGACTATGCTTACTGTTGCCGGTCAGCCAGTTGACTTTACCATTGAAGACGGCACAATCTCTTATGAGTTGCCTATTAATACTCCTGCAACAGCTACTGTTTCAGTTTGGCCGGCAAGTGGTGTAGAGTGCATCATTGCTTACATTGGCATGCAGCTTCCAACTGAACTCAAGGCTACTCCAGCCAGCGACATCAAGCCAGGTGATAAGATTGTCATTACAGGTAAGGATCTTGATGTTGTTTCTTATGTAACCTTCCCTGGTGTTGCTGATGCAGTAGATGTTTCTGATCAGAGTGCTACTTCTTTGACAGTCACCGTGCCAGACGCTGCTACCAGTGGCGATCTTGTGCTCTACTGTAAGAGCGGAGCTTCTGTCTCTGTAGCAATTACTACTGCTAAGCCTGAAGCTGAGTCTTATAATCCTTCTCCAGTCAATGCAGGTGCAGATCTCACCATCAATGGTAAGAACCTTGAACTCGTTGCTAAGATTACCTTCCCAGAGGGTCTTGCAGTAGAAAACTTCAAGGCTCAGTCTGCTACTGCTCTCACCCTCACGGTTCCAGTTGCTGCCGTAGCTGGCGAACTTGAGGTAGTAATGAAGAATGGTGAGACTGTTACCTTCAAGAAGGCCGAAATCCTCTCTCCAATCTTCTGTTTCATCCCTGAACTTCCTGGTGAAGATGAAGAATTCAAGGCAGGTGACCTGTGCAAGGTCAATGTAAAGAATGCAGATAAGCTCACTGGTGTTCAGGTCGATGGAGTTAACGTTCAGTACATCCTTCAGGGAGAAACCCTCTACTTCGGTATTCCTGCTACTGCAAATAAGAAGTCTGTCACCAAACTCATCTCTTCGAATGGTGAGGTTGAGTACAATATTGCCTTCAAGCCAAACTCAGAGATAGTTACTACTATCTGGAGTGGTCCTGCAGCGCTCAGCTGGTCTGGTGATGGTCAGATTTATATGGGCGATGACGGTGGTCAGTCTCTTATCGCAGCTGGTGCTAAGGCTGGTGATATTCTCCGAATCAAGTATGAGACAACTGCTGATGACTGGTGCATCCAGATCTGGGAAGGCCACTGGGGTACCCAGTACGACCAGATCAAGCCAGACAACTATGACCTCGCTGGTAATGACTACTACTACAACATCACCCTCACAGATGAGTTGTTGAAGACCTTCACTACCGCTGGAGGTTGGGGTGGTATCGTCCTCACTCAGGGTCAGTCAGCTATTGCTGTCAGCCTTGAATTGCTCCAGAAGGTTTCTCTTGAAACCACCCTCTTCGAAGGTGAGCTCATAGCAGACGACTGGGGAAATCAGCCATACGCATTGTCTGATGCAGGTGCCGAGTTTGCTGAATTCGGCGTTAAGGCTGGCCAGCTCATTCGCTTCTATGTGACTGCGCTTGCTGATGACTGGAAGCTCGAGATTCTCGAAGGCCACTGGGGTCCTCACTATGCCGGCTTCTGCAACCCTGGCAGTGACACTGAAGGTGGCAAGTTCACAGAATGGGATCTGGCAGCTAATGGCGGTGCTGTCTCATTCACCCTCACTCAGGATATGATCGATGCCGCATTCGTCCAGCAGTGGTGGGGAGGCATCTTCGTCCTCAATGGCGACAACTGTAAGATTACCAAGATCACAGTAGAGTAAATCTCTGAATTTTTTCAACAAACAGGCTACCCTCGCTACTTTATAGTGGCGGGGGTAGCTTATTATCTGTTATATCACCACAATAGCATAATGCTTTAGGCCAATAAGATATGAATTTATCAAATGCTTTGCAGTTATTATCCACTTTATAGCCATAATTTGCGCACCTTATACTTTTTTGCTAACTTTGCACCAGAAAAACAACAAGATAATAGACACAATAATGAAAAAAGCTATTTACTTTATGTCCCTTTTAGGAACTCTTCTTATTACTTCGCTAATGTGTATTTCATGCGGTGGCGGAAATGACTCCATCGGAGACGATCCAGTCACTCCTACAATAGAAATCAAGTTACGCTCTGCTTCCATAGACGAAGGCGCGATTGTCAAGGCAAGCCAACTCAGTGAGATTGTCCTTTCCTATAATAATACAGTCGTTGTAAGTTCAACTGCGAATATCACACTCAACAAAACAAAGGTACAGGCCTCTGTCAGTAGAGAGTCAGCCTTGAAAATTGTCATCAGTCTTGGCACATTGGCTGAGGGAACCAGCTATGTACTTAACGTTCCAGAAGGCAGCATCATCAGTTCCAAGGACAGCAAGGCTACTGCAGCCGCATATACCCTCAATTTCAAGACAGAGGAAGCTCCGCAAGTCGCTATTACAAAAGAACTCTGTAACAAAAATGCTACTAAGGAGGCCAAGAACGTCTATGAGTACCTGCTGTCACAATATGGGAAGAAGACTCTTTCAGCATCAATGGCCAATGTCAACTGGAACTTTGCAGAAGCCGAACTTGTCTATCAGGCTACAGGTAAGTATCCCGCCATTGCCATGATGGATTATATCCACATGCTCACTCTGACTGACCACAATCCATTCAAAGGCTGGAAGGTCAACTACGATGATATCTCGGAAGTAGAGAAGTGGTGGAACAATAATGGTCTGCTTGCAGCCAGCTGGCACTGGAACATGCCTGCCAACGAGGCCAGCATTGACAAGACCGATGGTTATACCTGTACGCCAGGTACTGGCACTACGGGCGACAAGGCCACTACTTGTGCTAAGCCAAGCAACATCATGAAGGAGGGAACCTGGGAGAAAAAGATCGCCGACGAAGACCTCAAGGTGATGGCCGAACTGCTCAAGAAGCTGCAGGACAAGAACATCCCGCTCATCTTCCGTCCTTTCCACGAAGCCTCTGGCAATACTTATGGGCAATATGCTGGCGGTGGCGCCTGGTTCTGGTGGGGTATCGAAGGAGCAGATGCCTATAAGAAGCTCTGGATCTATGTCTACGACTACTTCAAGCAGGCAGGCATCAACAACCTGATCTGGGTCTGGACCTCTCAGAACAATGGCGATGCCGACTGGTATCCTGGTGATGAATATGTTGACATCATCGGACAGGACATCTACAACCAGAAGGCCGACAGCAACGCCAAAGACTTCAAGCGCCTGCAGGAGACTTTCCCTAACAAGATGTGCACGCTCAGCGAGTGCGGAAACGTCGGCAAGATCTCAGAGCAATGGAAGCAAGGTGCCACCTGGTCTTACTTCATGCCATGGTACCAGTATGATGCAAAGACGCTCGACAAGCATGAGCACGCTGATACCGACTGGTGGAAAGATGCCATGAGCAATAAGAATGTACTCTCGCGCGAGGATCTTCCATCACTGAAATAAGTCTTTCCCTTTGCATTATTTATCTCAAATATACTCATTTCTTGCAAATTGAAAAAAAGTATACGAAATTGCAAAGATTGGTATAATAGTATTACATTAATATGTATATCTTTGCGCCATCAATCTTTCAATCAAATTTGTTCCGAATACCAATTTATATAAACTAGAATCAATGAAAAAGTTCTTTCTTCTTTTTGGCATCGCATTGACCGTTTTGGCATCATGCACACAGAAAGATCAGCAGAGCGCCATCGAACAGACTCCAGCTGAAGCGCTTCTTGCCCGTATGGATACCCTCCGTACTCATGGCTATATGTATGGTCACCAGGACGATCCTTTCTATGGCATCACCTGGGAATGGGAGCATAACGACCGCTCAGACACCAAGGAACTCGTAGGCGACTACCCTGCAGTCATGGGCTTCGAACTCGGTGGTATCGAGCTCGGAGATCTCAAGAACCTCGACTCTGTACCATTCAACTGGATGCAGGAAGAGATCATCAAGCACCATCAGCGTGGTGGTATCGTCACCATCTCTTGGCATCCTCGTAATCCGCTCAATGGCAAGACCTCTTGGATCGAGAGCGATCTCAAGGAATATGCAGAGCAGTTGGCTGCTGGCGTTCCTGCAGATAGTCTCATAGATCCTAAGCAGACCGTTGCTTCGATCATCGAAGGCGGTGCAAATCACGAGAAATTCCTCGGTTGGATAGATAATGTAGTCAACTTCATTAGCGAGCTGAAGACAGCAGAAGGCGAGGTGATCCCTGTCATCTTCCGTCCTTGGCACGAGAACACCGGCAGCTGGTTCTGGTGGGGAGAGAATAACTGCTCAGCTGACGAGTATAAGGCTCTCTGGAACATGACACAGGACCGCATGAACGAACAACTCGCTGGCCAGCTCGTGTGGAGCTATTCGCCAAGTCCACGCAGCGTGGAGCACCTCATGGAGCGCTGGCCAGGTGATGAGCGCGTACAGCTCTTTGGCATAGATGCTTATCAGTGGGGAACAGAAGACGAATTCAAGATGCAGCTTGATTTTGGCTTGAACCTTATGACCGAATTTGTCAAGGATCATCCTATGCTCATTGCTGTTACTGAGTGTGGTCGTGTCAACTCTGACATTCCAGACTGGTGGACACGCGTCTTCCATCCTATTGCTTCAAAATATCCTATCTGTTACTGTCTGCCTTGGCGCAATGCTGCTAAGGAGCACTTCGGAGCATCAAAGGACGCTCCAACTGCCGAAGATTTCATCAAGTTCTACAACGAAGATAATACTCTTTTCTTGAAGGAGATTCAATAAAACACTATCATACCTTTTCATCGAAAATGAACTTTTCTGAACGCAAAGCTTACATCGAAGCACAGCATGAGGCGCTTCTGACACGCAAGAATACTCCTATCGAAGGTAACGGCATCGTTAACCGCTGGGAGAACCCTATCATCACTGCCGCTCATACTCCACTGATCTGGCGCTACGATTTCAATCCTGAAACCAATCCTTATTTCATGGAGCGCATTGGCGTCAATGCCGCGCTCAACTCTGGTGCCATCTATCTGAATGGCAAATATCTCGTCGTTGTCCGTGTAGAAGGAGACGATCGCAAGTCGTTCTTCGCCGTAGCCGAATCTGAGAATGGTGTAGACAACTTCCGTTTCTGGAATCATCCTATCACCATGCCAGAAGCTAAGACCTCTCCTCTCAAGGAGTCTCCAGCACCTGAGGCAACCAACGTCTATGACATGCGTCTTACCCAGCACGAAGATGGCTGGATCTACGGTCTTTTCTGCGTAGAGCGTCATGACGATTCTCAGCCAGGCAACCTCTCTGCAGCAACAGCTACCTGCGGTATTGCACGCACCAAGGACCTCATCAACTGGGAGCGTCTCGACGACCTCAAGAGCAACAGCCAGCAACGTAATGTCGTACTGCATCCTGAGTTTGTCAATGGCAAGTACGTCCTCTACACACGTCCACAGGATGGCTTCATCGATGCAGGCTCTGGCGGTGGCATCGGATGGGCTTTGGTCGATGACATCGAGCATGCCGTAGTCAAGGAAGAGCGCATCATCAACTCGCGCAACTACCACACCATCATGGAGGTAAAGAACGGAGAAGGTCCACATCCTTTCAAGACCCCTAAGGGCTGGCTCCACCTCGCACATGGTGTCCGTGGCTGTGCTTCGGGCCTGCGCTACGTATTATATATGTATATGACTTCGCTCGAAGATCCTACTAAGGTCATCGCTCAGCCTGGTGGCGCTTTCATGGTACCGAAGGACGGCGAATATATCGGCGATGTCATGAATGTACTCTTCACCAACGGCTGGATTGCCAAGCCTGCCGACGAGAAGCCTGCCGCTATCCCGGGCAACGCTATGCATGAGATGGACGAGGAGGTACATATCTTCTACGCTTCGAGCGACACTCGCATGCACGTAGCCACCTCGACCATCGCTCAACTGGTGGATTACTGCATGAATACTCCTGCTGATAAGTTCACCACTGGTGAGAGTGTGAAGACTCGCAATGAATTAATCGACAGGAATCTTGCATTCTTAGGCAAATGAAAAGCACTATCATATCCTCTTTGAAGACCGAAATGCGGGATGTTGTGGAGAACAACATCCTGCCTTTCTGGCTCAAAAACATGCAAGACCATGAGAACGGTGGTTTCTATGGTCAGATGAAAGGTGACGGCACTCTGGTCAAGGAGGCAGACAAGGGATGCATCCTCAATGCACGTATCCTCTGGGCTTTCTCTGCCGCTTATCGCGTGCTTGGCAAAGCCGAATATCTGGCTGCGGCCACTCGCGCCAAGGATTATATCCTGAACAATTTTGTCGATGCAGAGTTCGGCGGTGCTTACTGGAGCCTCGACTACCAGGGACAGCCAAAAGATACCAAGAAGCAGTTCTATGCCATTGGTTTTGTGATCTATGGTCTCTCTGAATATGCGCGAGCTACCGGCGATCAGCAGGCCTTTGACCAGGCACTCTCGCTTTTCCATTGCATAGAGCAGCACAGCCGCGACTATAAAGACAATGGTTATATCGAAGCGCAGACACGTGACTGGCAGGACATTGCCGACATGCGTCTCTCTGATCTTGATGCCAACTATCCCAAGTCGCAGAATACGCATCTCCACATCATTGAGCCTTACACCAACCTCTATCGTCTGATGTGTGAGCGTCCTTCGCTGATCATGAGAGTCGAAGATAAAGAGTTGGTCAAAGAGGCGCTGGCCAACCTGATCAATATCTTTACCGATCGTATCCTCAATCCGGAGACACACCACCTTGATCTCTTTTTCGAGATGGATTGGACACGCGGTGCAGGCTGGCTTGAGTCTTACGGCCATGACATTGAGTGTTCGTGGCTGATGCACGAAGCTGCACTTGTCCTTGGCAATAAGGAGGTTCTGGCAAAGGTTGAACCCATCGTTCAGCTGGTGGCTAAAGCCAGCGAGAAAGGCCTCAACGCCGATGGCAGCATGACACATGAAGCCAATCTCGATACCGGGCACGTCGACGATGACCGTCACTGGTGGGTACAGGCCGAAGCCGTGGTCGGATTCTATAACATCTATCAGTATTTTGGCAACGAGGACGCTCTGCAGAAGTGCCTCAACTGCTGGCAATACATCAAGGACAACCTCATCGACCATGAACTTGGCGAGTGGTACTGGAGCCGCGATCCGCAGCGCAACATCAACAAGGCAGACGATCATGCCGGTTTCTGGAAGTGTCCGTATCATAACTCAAGAATGGCATTGGAAATAATCGAGAGAATCAAATGAAACCATACAAATTCGAACCCTATCTAAAGACTACGCTTTGGGGAGGCTACCAGATAGCTCCTTTCAAGGGTATCTATACCGCTCAGCCGAACATTGGCGAGAGTTGGGAGATCAGCGGTGTTCCTGGCCACGAGAGCGTAGCCATCGAACGCGGATTGATTGATGACGTAGATGTAGGTCTGACGCTCAATCAGCTCATTGACAAATACAAAGGACTGCTCGTTGGCAACAAGGTCTATAAGCGCTTTGGCAATAAGTTCCCTTTGCTGGTCAAGTTTATCGACTCTCGTCAGGACCTCAGCGTACAGGTGCATCCAGACGACAAGCTCGCCATGGAGCGTCACGGATGTGCTGGCAAGACTGAGATGTGGTATATCATCAAGAGCGATGTTGGCGCCAAGATCTATGCTGGACTCAAAAAAAGCATCACACCAGAAGACTATGAGCAGATGGTGACTGCCGAGGTCAAAGAGGGAGAGAACCCTATGGCCAACGTCATTGCTACACACGAAGCGCATCAGGGAGATCTCTTCTTCCTTCCTGCCGGTCGTCTGCATGCCATTGGTGCTGGCTGTTTCCTGGCGGAGATCCAGCAGACTTCTGATGTGACCTATCGCGTCTATGACTTCGGTCGTAAAGACCAGCATGGCAAACCTCGCGAACTGCACATCGAGCAGGCCAAGGATGCCATCGACTATCAGGTATGGCCGGAATATCGCACCTCGTATGACAGCACACAGCCTACGTCACAGCTCATCAACTGTCCGTATTTCGTGGTACATAGAGTGGTGGTACAGGTGGCTCAGCAGATTGACTTCCACTGCGATTCGTTCGTCGTCGTGGTCTGTCTGTGGGGAGAGGCCAACATCAACGGTGTGAAGGTGCGTCAGGGAGAAACGCTGCTCGTACCAGCGTCAGAAAACGTGCTTTACATCTTTGGCAACGCCACCTTCCTGACCGCGCACATCAAATAAACGCAAGCAAAACAAACGTTTTTCGGCAAATTGGATATTATTTCGAGTCGTTTTTTGTCCATTTGCCGAAAAATTTGTATATTTGCAGGCAAAATCCCTAAAATCCCTAAAAAAACAATTACCAATGGCAAGTTTATCGGAAAAAATCGGCTACGCCCTTGGCGACGCAGCTTCCGGTGGTATCACATGGAAGATCATGTCCACCGCCTTTCCAATCTTTTTCACCAATGTCTTCGGACTCTCTTTTGCCGATGCTGCAGCCTTGATGCTCATCGCTCGTATGTTCGACGTAGTCACTGATCCGCTGATGGGAACTATCGCTGACCGTACACAGTCGCGCTGGGGTACCTACCGTCCTTGGCTCATCTTCGGATCTATTCCTTTCGGCATCATCTTCGCTTGTCTGCTCTTCACTCCAGAGCTCGGTCCTGAAGGCAAGCGCGTATGGGCTTACTCCTTCTACCTGCTCATGATGGCGGTCTATACCCTGGTCAACGTTCCTTATGGTTCGCTCCTCGGCGTGATGACTTCTGATGACAATGAGAAGAACGAGTTCTCTTCTTACCGCATGGTTGGTGCATACGCCATGGGCTTTATCACGTTGCTCTCGTTCCCATACCTCCAGAAGATGGTCGGTGGTACAGAGGCGCATCAGTATGCAGTTCTCGGTGCCTGCTTCGGTCTGATTGCTACGGTTATGACCATGGCTTGCGGCCTTCTGACCAAGGAGCGTGTCGAGAATATCCGTCCAGAGAAGTTCTCTTTCAAGCAGTATAAGAACCTCATTACCAACAAGCCTTGGCTGCTCATGACAGCTGTAGCTGTATGTACCAACTTCTTCAACGGATTCCGTTATGCAGTGGCTGGCTACATGTTTACATACTGCTTGAATGGCGACATCACCCTTGGCAGCTTCATCATCAACTTCACCGTCTTCATGGCTATTGGTGAGGTTACCTGTATGATCTTCGGTGGCGTCTCTCCAGCCTTCACCAAGTGGATCGGTTCAAAGCGCATGGCATTCGTATGGTCTTCTGTCATCTGCTGTGTGACCTCTGTATTGTATTTCTTCATCCCTATGGATCCTTCATACATCTGGCTGATGATTGTGGTTTCTATCCTCACCTCTGTCGGTGCAGGTCTCTACTCTCCACTTCTCTGGTCTATGTATGCCGATGTTTCAGACTACGCTACTGAGCGTGACGGTACTTCTTCTACCGGTCTTATCTTCTCTTCTGCTACGATGGCGCAGAAGTTCGGTGGCGCAGTCTCTGGTTCGCTCATCGCTATGCTGCTCGGTATTGCTGGCCTGGTTTCAAGCACCGATCCTGCTACTGGCGAAACCATCGTCAACATTACCGACGAAGAGTCTGTCAAGACCATGGTCTGGTCTATGTTCTCACTCTTCCCTGCTGCCATTGCTTTCGTCATGGGTTGGCTGGCGTATAAGTTCCCACTCAAGAAGTGATATCCTCAACAATTTTTTTCAACACGGATTGAACAGAAAAACAATCTGTTCAATCCGTGTTCCATACACAATCCTATATGCATACTATCACTAAATCATTTGCTACCCTTTTGCTTGTTTTAGCAGGTTTTTCTGCAATTCACGCAGAGAAGATCGAGCTCCGCACCCCCAACAACAGCTTCGTTATCGATGTTGAAAAAGGTCAGGAGCCTCAGTTTATTTACTACGGTCAGACGCTGAAGAGCCAGGACATTGCCAATCTTGAGCGCATCAAAGACGATAACTGGAGCCGCTCAGACCTCTATCCTGCTTACGGTGCTACCCATACACAGAACGAGGTTTGTCTGGCCATGCGCCACGCTGATGGCAATATGTCCACTCAACTGCTGGTCGAGGACTGGAAGGAGTCGAACCTCAACGACATCGCTCCAAACGGAGAGAAGCGCCAGGGCCAGCTGCTCACCATCACTCTCAAGGATCCGCTCTATCCTACCACCGTACACCTATATTATATAGCGTATGATGACGTAGATATGATCGAGTCGTGGACCGACATCACCAATGGCGAGAAGCAGACCGTCACCCTCACTCAGTTCTATAACCCGATCCTCTACGTGCGTCGTGGCGATGTTCATGCCACTCACTTCCACGGCTCCTGGGCCTCTGAGGCTCAGCTCGTTGAGAGCAAGCTCGACAATGGCATGCTCGTCATTAAGAACAAAGATGGCGCGCGCAATGCTACGATGGACCGTAACGAGGTGATGCTTTCGCTCGATGGACCTGCACGCGAGAACGAGGGCGCTGTCATTGGCGCAGCACTCTGCTACAGCGGCAACTACAGCATCAAGATTGACACAGATGAGAGCGACTATCACCAGTACTTTGCTGGCATCAATCCGGATAACAGCGAGTATCATCTCAAGAAAGGAGAGACTTTTGCGACTCCACACACGGCACTCACCTACTCTGCTGCCGGCACCAATGGCGTGAGCCAGACCTTCCACAAGTGGGCACGACAGTACCAGTTGCGTCACGGCAATCAGGAGCGCATGATCCTGCTCAACTCTTGGGAGGGTGTCTATTTCGACATCAACCAGCCAGGCATGGATCAGATGATGCGCGACATTGCTTCGATGGGTGGAGAGCTCTTCGTAATGGACGATGGTTGGTTCGGCGATAAGTATCCACGTGCCATAGACAACTCTTCTCTTGGCGACTGGGTAGTCGATACTCGTAAGCTTCCTGACGGTATCCCCGGCCTGCTGCGCGATGCCAGGAAGAATGGTGTGAAGTTCGGCATCTGGATCGAACCAGAGATGGCCAACACCGTCAGCGAGCTCTACGAGGCACATCCTGATTGGATCATCAAGGCTCCTGGACGCGAACCAGTCCTCGGTCGTGGTGGCACACAGGTGGTGCTCGACATGGCCAACCCTAAGGTGCAGGACTTTGTCTTTGGCATCGTTGATAACCTGCTCAGCAACTATCCTGAGATTGCCTACATCAAATGGGATGCCAATGCACCAGTCATGAACCATGGCAGTCAGTACCTCTCGAAGGACGAGCAGTCGCACCTCTATATCAAGTATCACGAAGGTCTCATAAAGACCTGCCAACGCATCCGTGAGAAGTATCCTGATGTCATCATTCAGGACTGTGCTTCCGGTGGTGGTCGTGCCAACTACGGTCTGCTTCCTTACTTCGATGAGTTCTGGGTTTCAGACAATACCGATGCGCTGCAGCGCGTTCGCATGCAGTGGGGAACCAGCTATTTCTTCCCTGCTATTGCCATGGCTTCGCATATCTCTGCTGTTCCTAACCATACCATCCAGCGAACCACCTCGCTTAAGTTGCGCTGCGATGTAGCGATGTCTGGCCGACTCGGCATGGAGATCCAGCCAAAGAATATGACCGATGACGAGAAGGCGTTCTGCCGTCAGGTAATCACTGATTATAAGAAGGTTCGTCCGGTCATCCAGTTTGGCGATCTCTATCGTCTCCACTCTCCATACAAGGGTGATTTCCTCGCTTCAGAGATGTATGTCAGCACCGACAAACAGCAGGCAGTCTTCTTCTGGTGGAAGCTCGAGACCTATAAGAATCAGCATCTTCCTCGCGTCAAGATGGCTGGTCTCGATCCTGCTAAGTCTTACACCATTCATGAGCTTAACCGCATCGACAACACGCCTCTCTCTTGCGAAGGCAAGTCATACACAGGCGCTTATCTCATGCAGAATGGACTCGAAATGCCATACGTGCACGACGTAGATCACAGCAAAAAGAACGATTGGGCCAGCCGCGTGCTGCAGCTCACTGCAGAATAACGATTCCCTCATTCATTCTCCCTGAAACCCCATCCAGATTTCCCAATGAGGCATCAGGGACCAAGAAAGCCACATTCCATTTTCAGGATGTGGCTTTCTTCATCTCCGAAATCGGATTTCGATTTCTCTTTCCGGTTTCAGAGGTCTCGGATATCAACACATCCGCGGATGTGTTGATATTCTTGCTAAAGAAACGGACGTCGCATTTGTGCGACGTCCTATCTATTCTCTTTGTGTCAAAAAACCAAAACAGCCACTACCATTGTGATATTTGATAGTGGCCATTAATTTAGTAATTACTGTTTGACATATATATATTTAATATTTGCCAACGTAGAAGAAGACGAATTTGAACTGATATAATAGCCATGATTCTCGTCAAATAGAGTACGGTCTTGAGAGCTAATTACAATTTTAAATTGCAATTTATTATTATTCTCCACAACTTGCCCTTTAGTAAAGTCTATATGCTCATATTGTTCAGTGCTATAATATCCAATAAATGGAGGGTTATACTCAACGCTCTTACATACAATCAAGAACTCTAATTCTCCTGAAGTCTTTATCTGATCAATTGTCTGTTTTGATATTTGTAAAACATTGTAATTGTAAGCTGATGTTATGTCTGGTAAGGAGAGTGAAACATATCCAGCTGGAGTACTGTTGTCTGCTGATCCACCGCCATTCGTAGATCCACCACCATTAGTTGAACCTCCATCATTCGTAGATTCTCCAGTTTTTGAATTTGAAACTACTGAAGATGGCATTTTATTCGTAACATAATTAGTTGCTCCAGATTTTTTCGTATTGCACCAATCTGTTACAGAGCCATCAGCTGCCCAATCAGCAAAACCTTCATAGATTTCAGTGATGCGTGTACCTTCACTTGGCCAATCCCATCCAGAAGGAAGAATAATCATTTGTGGCACAGCATTGGCCGAAGATTTATTAGCATCAATATAATATCCGCTATCCTCCTGATTGATACGCACCTTAATTTTTTCCTTAATCAAGGATGTAATATCTGCACTCCAAGCAATATCTGATTCCAAGGTAACTGGGGTTCCAGGACCATAAGAATGGCCTGCCTCTGCACGCAGCGGAGAAGAATATGAAGATGAACCAAGGAGAGAATGAATTTCTCCCTTGTCAACTCCATCATAAATAATATGAGCCTCCATAGTACCACCAGCAGCAAGAGGAAGAAGCTCGAGCTTTGCACGAGTCTCATCACTTTCTTTCTGACTCTTGCGTACCGCAAAGACTAAGTCATTAAAGTCATAGTCAAAGGTACCTCCCAAATCCTCACAGGCAATAGTCCAAGATTGAGACTCTGTCTCTGTTGGAGGCACAATATCTGGAATTTCTTCCGTTTCCTCAAATTCACCGTTTGCAATAAACATGATATCATTTACATCACCATCGCCACCATCTTTTTGATCCTCCATAGCAAAGATTATTTCATTCTTGTACTTGAACGTAGCCGCACGAGGGCAATCATTATATAGATCAGCGTTTAATGATGCAATAGATGTCAGAACTTTATCTCGTTCTTGACCAATTCCAATCATAAAGAAAGCAATCTTGGTACCTTTTGGGAAATCATAAGAGGGACCTTCTTCTCCAAAATATGTAAGCTGCAACCTTGTGCCACGCACTTTTGCGGTTGTAGCACTGGCATACATACCATTGTCGTTACTTTTATTTATCCAATTATTCTCGTTATAACAATTATGCTGGATTAAGTCCCAACCACCTTTTGTTGAAGTAGTCATATTATCGACGAGAATATATTTATTCATAGTCTTGAACTGCTCCACAGTAGGTCTATCTCCTGTAAAATAGAAATAACCAAACTTGTTATTGAACTCTGTTCCCTTATGAAAATAATCAAAAGTGACAGGTCCTTTCGCTGCCATAGTGTAAATAACATCTTTCACAAATTGAGGGTCAGAATTGGGCTTCATGTATGAAATATGATCTACACCCTCTGCAAAAACAGGTTCCTCGTCACCTACTTTATAAAAATAATGTGCAAGATCTGCAGCGTTCCATTCCGGACGGCCTTCAGAATTTTTAATAACATTGGTAAGAGGGTAGAAATTATCGATAGACTGCCATGAATAATAACTACCATTCCATTGAAGAGGCTGACCAGATGCTGTAACATAATAACCATCAATCCAGTGCGCAAAATTACTCTCAGAACCAGCAGACCATGAAAATTCGGAAGACTTCTCCCAATTTATCATATTGCTAGAATACGAAAATGGCTCACCTAATGCAGAATTAGATGCACCAGTTTTTGGTTCAAATGCTGCACGAGTCTTCAATGAACCAATAGTAACTACGCCGTCAGATATCTTAAAGGTACCCTTAACAGGATAATAGCAATCACTTTTTTTGATACGTGCATAGATTTCCGTTGCTGACTTGACAACATCAAAAGAAACAGAAGCACTTCCATCAACAACTTCTGCCTTAGCCAATAATACAGCATCAGAACCCATAGGATCCTTACTATAAATCTCAAGAATACCATCAGCCGGTGCATTGGCAACATTTGCTGTTACCTGAGTAGCCATAGACCAATCCTGATCTGGATCAATCTGTCCGAAAGCATTTGTAAATTCATGAGAATACTTACCCTTGCGAACATCATCAAGAGTGTATCCGAAGTCTTCGTCTTGGCACGATACAAAACAGAGTAATGAAGCGAAGGCAATGATGCCTCGCATAAGGGCATTATGTTTCATGTGGTTAAAAATTTTCTGGTAATAAATACAATAACTACTAAAACTATACAATGTGTGTAAGCTTTGCAAAGGTAATGATTTTCACGGGAACGAACAAATCTTTATCCTATTTTCAGCTTAATTTTTTCAATTTTGTTCAAACAATTAAGAAAATTAAAGTTTTAGATTGCAAAAAAACGTTGATAAAGTGTAAAAATGCACTCATAATTGCCTTTTTTTCACTGAAATGTGTGTGAATATAATAATAGAAAGCTTTTTTTGGTCTTTTTTTTTGGCGATATCTAAAAAATCCTTACCTTTGCAAAAAAATATAAATATCTAGGTAAAGAATATTTAAACTATCAACCGGTTATGAAGAAGTTATATTACCTTTTTTCGGCATTCTGCTTCCTGACAGCAATCACCAGTTGTCAGGACGAAAACTACGGATATACTGCTGACGAAATCCGCTATGAAACAGAATTCATCAAGACTTTCGGCAATCCAGACCCAAACCATACTTGGGGATTTGAGCCACAGGAATGCCCTGTAATCAATGACACACGCACCCGTGCGTCTCTCCCAAATGCAAATCAGTGGAGTGACTGGAAGCTGGACGTGCCTTATCCTTTGACTGAAAATCAGATTGCATTTGTAACAAAATGGTTTGAAGAAACCTACAATCCTACGGGAATTGCTGTTAACTGGACAGACTATTTTGCCCAGCAAGTAAGTTCCACTGAATATGGTGCACACATGGATAAGTTACTTGATGCCAGTACAAATTCAGATGACCATGTATATAACTATAATGGCGGTGGCTATGGAGGACCTTCAAATACTCCAAATAAAAATATAACTTCTCCTTTGGTAAGAGGAGAGTATGCTGACAGAATTCAGTATATGACCGGCCAATCGACCAAAGCATTTGCTTATCATGAGACTGTAAGTGAAAAAACCTGGTATGATCATTATGTTATTATTCCAGGAAAAACAATTGACCCTACAAATTCTCTTGCCTCACAAACTGTGACTTTGAAAGATGCCAATGGAAAAACTCTTAAGGACAAATCTGGCAAGGACATCAAAATTACAGAAAGCATCTGGGGAATGTATTTTGTCGGTTTTGACTATGAAGCAAATAAGGACGACTCAGATAATAATGATGTAGCTAGAGATTATTACTTTAATGACTGGATTATCAAGATTAGTCCTGGCACATATAGCTCTATTTCTAAGCGCGTTATGTGCGAAGACTTGGGCAATTCGTTTGATTGGGACTTTAATGACGTTGTTTTTGATGTAAACTTTACTAGAGATTGGGTTTGGAATGGAATATTCACTGCCGAAGTGCTTACCGCCCATATTGTCATTCAAGCTGCTGGCGGTACGTTGCCAATTAACGTTGGAAACACAGACCCAGAATATGAGGTACATAAACTGTTTGGTGTATCTGAAGGAACGGTAGTGATACGTCCTCAGGCACCCGTGCAATACACTGTGGTTGTGGCTAAAGATAGTTGGGTCTCTATAATCTTTGGGCAATCTACAAACCCGGATGCAAGTATGATTCCTATTTATGTAAATGGAACAAATACTAATAATATAGCGCAAAACTTACAGAAATCAAAAGTACCACAAAGGTTTGCTTGTCCTACGAGTGTAGATTGGTCTCCAGAGTTGGTTTGTATTTCCGATACGTATCCAAAATTTACTCCATGGGTAAAGGATGCAAAGGTTGAGGGAATATGGAATTATGATCCACAAAACGACATTAACCACTAATATATAAAAAACCAAAATATCAATCAGCTGTACACTACCAGTTGAGACAAAAAAAACAGGAGGCGCGTCCCGAG
>DCIF01000124.1:6773-7150 GCA_002315795.1 Bacteroidales bacterium UBA1733 | reverse complement strand
CAAATTTCGCATAATCAGGAACTCAATATCGTTGAGCTCGAAGAGCCAAAGGCCTTGGCTCCGGGCGAGGTCATGCTCCGTCTGCAGTATGTAGGCTTCTGTGGTTCAGATCTCAATACCTTCATGGGTCGCAATGGCATGGCTCTCAATCCGGTCATCCCGGGTCATGAGGTAGGTGCCGTCATAGAGGCCGTTGGTAGTGAAGTGCCAGAAATCTTGAAGCCTGGCATGATCGTGACCTGCAATCCTTACACTAACTGCAACAAGTGCGCTTCGTGTCGCAACGGCCGTGTCAACGCCTGTCAGCATAACGAGACCCTCGGTGTGCAGCGTCATGGCGCCATGCGCGAGCGCATCGTCCTCCCTTGGGAGAAGGT
>DCIF01000124.1:6163-6622 GCA_002315795.1 Bacteroidales bacterium UBA1733 | reverse complement strand
ATTGCTGCCGACCTCGATGACGAGAAGCTGGCCATTGCCCGTCAGATGGGTGCAACCTATACCCTCAACACCAAGACCGAAGACGTGCATCAGCGTCTGCTTGAGATCACCGGTGGTTTGGGCCCTGATGTTATCATCGAAGCCGTAGGTTCTCCGTTTACCTATCAGATGGCAGTCAACGAAGTGGCTTTCACCGGCCGTGTCATCTGCATCGGGTATGCCAAGTCTGACGTTACTTTCCAGACAAAACTCTTCGTACAGAAAGAACTCGATATCCGCGGTTCGCGCAATGCGATGCCTTCCGACTTCCGTGCGGTGATCCATTACCTCGAGCGTGGCACCTGTCCGGTCGATCAGCTCATCACGCGTGTCATCAAACCCGAAGAGGCTTTGCAAACCATGCAGTGGTGGAGCGAGAATCCGGGCAAGGTCTTCCGCATTTTGGTTGATTTTAAATAA
>DCIF01000124.1:5406-6065 GCA_002315795.1 Bacteroidales bacterium UBA1733 | reverse complement strand
AATTCCTTCCATTCCTTAAATTCCTTGTTGAATAATAATATCCTGTTCTAACAGTTCATATAAAATACACATATTGTCATGAGAAAAATTGCGCTATTATTCCTTTCTGCTTTAGCATTGGTAGGTACTTCAAAGGCCCAGGACAAGCTGTATCCTGATGAGTTCCCTATCCAGGATGTCAAGTTGCTCGACGGTCCATTGAAGCATGCTTACGAAGTCAATGCACACACTCTGCTGCGTTACGATGTAGATCGTCTTCTCGCCCCATTCCGCAAGGAAGCGGGTTTGCCAGAGATTGCACCTCTCTTCCCTAACTGGGCAGGCCTTGATGGTCACGTGGGTGGCCACTACCTCACCGCTATGTCGCTTTATGCCGCTCAGGGCAACAAAGAGTGTGAGTCACGTATGCTCTATATGATTGCCGAACTCAAGAAGTGCGCCGAGGCAGCTGCCAGCAACTATCCTGATTGGGGTAAAGGCTATCTGGGTGGCGTACCCGAGAGCGATAAGATGTGGTCAACCTTCAAGAAAGGCGACTTCCGTACCTTCAATGGTGCCTGGGTGCCATTCTATAATCTTCATAAGGTCGAAGCCGGCTTGCGCGATGCATGGCTCTATTGCGGCAATGAGGACGCCAAGCAGCTCTTCCTCGGTTGCTG
>DCIF01000124.1:682-5231 GCA_002315795.1 Bacteroidales bacterium UBA1733 | reverse complement strand
AGTCACAAGTGGCTGCTCAACCCGATGAAGGAGCACAATGGCAAGCACCTCGACCTTATCCATGCCAATACGCAGGTGCCGAAGGTCGTTGGTTTCGCGCGTGTTGCCGAACTCAGCAAGGATGCTGATTACCTTGAGGCCAGTCGTTTCTTCTGGGACGAGGTAGTCAACCGTCGCAGCCTCTCACTGGGTGGCAACAGTCGTCGCGAACACTTCCCAAGCGTGGAGGCCTGCATTGACTGGACACAGGATATTGATGGCCTTGAGTCGTGCAACACCAACAACATGCTCAAACTCACCGAAGACCTCTACCGTATGGACGAGGACAATGCACTCTATGCCGATTTCTATGAGCGTGCCACCTTCAACCACATCCTCTCTACCCAGCATCCTGAGCATGGCGGATATGTCTATTTCACTTCGGCTCGTCCGCGTCACTATCGCAACTACTCTGTGCCTAATGAGGCTATGTGGTGCTGTGTAGGTACGGGTATGGAGAACCACGGCAAATACACGCAGTTTATCTATACACACAGCGGCGATGATGTCCTGACCGTCAACCTCTATGCAGCTTCAGAACTCGACTGGAAAGAGAAAGACATTGAGCTCCGCCAGGAGACGGCTTTCCCATACGGTGAGAGTAGCAAGATCACGATTACCGATGGCGAAGGCAAGTTTACCCTGAAGCTTCGCTATCCAAGTTGGGTGCGCCAGGGTGAGTTCGTCGTCAAGGTCAACGGTAAGCAGGTGAAGTCGAAGGATTGGAAGCCTGGTACCTACGTCAGCATTGAACGTAACTGGAAAGAAAAGGATGTTATCGACATACAGTTCCCGATGCACGCCTCTATTGAGCACATGCCAAACGTGCCACAGTACATCGCCCTCCTCTATGGCCCTATCACCTTGGCCATGAAGACCGGCAACGAGGATCTGGCTCTGCTCCTCTCTGATGCCAGCCGTTTCGGCCAGATGGCTTCGGGCAGGAAACTCCCAGTCGATGAGGCTCCATACCTCATTGCCAACAACGTCGAGGACATTGCCAACGATCTCGTCCCTGTGGCAGGCAAGCCACTCCACTTTACACTCAAGACCCGCATGGAGAATAAGCCTGCCCTCGATGAGGCAGCCGGTGTCGATGGCGAACTCATCCCATTCTTCGAACTCCATGACAGCCGTTACATGCTCTATTGGCTTGCCTTGAGTTCTGATGGCTATAAGGAGTATATTGACAACTTAGCCAAGGAAGAGAAGGCCCGTATGGCACTCGAAACCGCTACTACCGATAAGGTGCAGCCAGGCGAACAGCAGCCAGAGAGCGATCACTTCATGGAGGCCGATGAGGCTTCCTGGAAAGGTGTCACTAACGACGTGCCGTTCCGCGATGCCCGTGATGGTGCTGCATTCAGCTATCTCATGCAGACCAAGGGTCGTACCGACCTGAGCCTCCGCATCCGTTACTGGGGTCAGGACGAGTGGCGCACCTGCGAGTATGATCTCTATGTCGATGATACCCTCGTCACCTCGGTCAACAACTCACGTAAGTGGCGCAGTTCGCAGTGGAAGTACGAGACCTACCCAATCCCTGCCGCCGCGCTCAAGGGCAAGAAGCAGGTCCGCGTCAAGTTCGTCGCCAAGCCTCACCGCCAGGTAGGTGAGATCTACGAGGTCCGTCTCGTGAAGAAGTAAGTCTTAAGTTAAAATACATCCCTGACCAGCGTCACAGCGTCACAGAAGGTGCGCGAATGGGTCCAAGGGCTCTTCCTTTGGCACTCATAATATACAATTTTGCCAAAGAGCTCGGATAACCCGTGGAAATCTACAATTTTTCGATACATTTCCACGGGTTATCGGTATTTATTTGTATATTTGCCCCCACAACATAATAATAATTATCGAGTATTATATGATTATAGGTCGAGAGAAAGAAATAGCAACATTACGGGAGCTGCTGACGGCTGACGAGTCGCAGTTTGTGGCCGTTTACGGACGACGTCGTGTGGGCAAGACGTTTCTCATTCGTGAGGCGTATAACTACGATTTCGTGTTCCAGCATACTGGTACCTACGGAGTCTCACGCCAGCAACAGCTGAGTGACTTTTGTAAGTCGCTGTACAATGCCGGAATGGGCAAGTGCGCCAAGCCTAAGACCTGGTCAGATGCTTTCCATCTGCTTTGGGACTTCCTCAAGGTAATGCCTGTGGATGGTAAGAAGAAGGTTATCTTCATCGATGAACTTCCCTGGATGGATACGCCTAAATCTAACTTTGTCCGTTCGCTTGACCACTTCTGGAATGCTTGGGCAACGACACGCAAGGACATCATACTGGTGGTTTGCGGTAGTGCCACTTCATGGATCATCGACAACGTCATTATGAACTATGGGGGCTTGCACAACCGTCTTACTTGTAAGGTGCATCTCCAGCCATTCTGTCTCAGGGAGTGTAGGCAGTATTGCGAGTCGAAGAACCTTGGGTATATGGATCGTCAAGTCCTTGAAGCCTACATGGCGCTGGGCGGAATACCTTATTACTGGAGCTTCCTGAAGAAAGGGCAGAGTGTAGCCCAGAACTTCGACCGCATGTTCTTTCAGCAAGGAGGCGAACTGGCAGAGGAGTTCAATGCCCTGTATGCCTCGCTCTTCAAGCAGCCTAAACGTCACATTGCCATCATTACCGCGCTTGCTCGTAAGAAGAGTGGATTGCTTAGAGAGGAACTGCTGAAAGCTACACACCTCTCGGATAATGCCGATTTCTCGAAGGCGTTGCTCGAGCTGGAACAATGTGGTTTCATCCGCAAATATGCGATGATCGGCAAGAAAAGCAAAGATGCCATCTATCAGTTGATTGACAACTACACGCTCTTTTACTTCGACTTCATCAGCGAAAACGTGAATGGCGACGAACATTTCTGGACTTCACAAGCTGGTGGCTCTATCCATGCCGGATGGGCTGGCAGAGCCTTCGAGCGTGTCTGTATGCAGCATGTAGCACAGATCAAGGAAGCACTTGGATTCTCAGCCGTGGTCAGCAGCGTACATTCCTGGACACACAAGGGCGAGAAGGATCCTGTGAGTGGACGTACTATCCATAAGGGTGCCCAGATAGACCTGCTTATTGACCGAAATGACGATACCATCAATCTCTGCGAGATCAAGTACACCAATGCCGCTTATACCCTGACAGAGGAAGAGGACGAGCGAATTCGGAACCGGAAAGAGACTTTCATCCGTGAGAGTGGTACGCAGAAGACGGTACTCATCACGATGATTACAGCGTTCGGCCTCACACCAGGAGGTTATGCAGACGACATCCATTGCCAGCTCACGATGGTAGATCTGTTTAGATGAGAACCTAAAAGCACGAAACGAACAAATTCACCCATCTACGAGGTCCGTCTCGTGAAGAAGTAAGTCTTAAGTTAAGTAAGTGGTCATAATTATTATAAAAAGCAGCTTACGTGCTCAACATCCTGGAAGGCAGGCTTCGCCGTTCGTATCTTATCGTAGGCATAGCCTTCTGCCTCCCCATCTGGGTTCTCTCCATCGGAGCATGCCTTGTCACCGGAACGATGCATCAGCCCCAGTGGTTCATCTTCATGCTCATGACTATCTATTTCATCGGACTCGTCATCAGCGTCATTGAGCAGGTACGCATCTTCCGCCGTGTATGCCGGACACTCGACCACGACCTCGGAAACCCTGCCGACAACCTTCTGCGACACATCCGCATAGGAGCCTACATGCTCTACGCCACCAGCATCGTCATCCCTTTCACACTCATGACACATTATTTCATGACTGCCTTGGGATTCCTGATGATGCCTATGTTCTTCATCTTCACCATCAGCTTCATCTGCCTCGGATCAAACACGCAAGGCGCATGCGAGGCATTGGCGGGTTATGACGAAAACGAAAACCCTTCGACAAACTCAGGGCAGGCTGAAAACGCAGACGAAAACCTTGACGAAGATGTGGATGCTCAAATAGAGGTGGCCATTGCTCAGTGGCGTAAGAATAGAGGTTTTGCCGATTCAAGTCTTTCTGTCACCACCTTGGCCCATAGCATCGGCATACCCCAGCGCCAGCTGTCGTCATATTTCAGCCAACAGAATAACTGTACTTTCCGCAGCTTCTTCCAGACATCGTTCAAGGCACAGACCGGCATGACGCCCAAGGAATGGACGAATAATCACTGATTTACGCGTTCCCTAACACCTAATACGCGTTCTCTAACTTTTGGACCTTCAGCCCGTTTTGCATTGTCTTAAGTTACATATAGAATTCGTGAAGTACCTTCCGAGATCAAGAAAAGTACTTCACGAATTTTATTTCTCCGTTTCGTGACCTTGGAAACCGGATTTTGAAATCAAAAAGAGGTTTCAGTGATCGCGGAAGGGTCTTCGCATTTTCAGAAAGCCCTTTCAGCGATCAAGGAAAGCATTTTTTATTTTTGCGAACCCCTTATTTCACTTTCTCCAGCCACATCATTGCCATCTTATAGTGCATGGCAGGAGTAGGGTGGATGCCGTCCCAGATCCAGTAGGTAGGGGG
>DCIF01000124.1:0-645 GCA_002315795.1 Bacteroidales bacterium UBA1733 | reverse complement strand
TCGGCCACGAGTGTGTCGAAGGGGACGAGGGTGGCATGATACTCCTGACTGAGGTCTCTGATGATGCTGACCAGAGAGGCAATCATCTGTGTGCGCTTGCCATAGTTGGGGTGCTCACCTCTCCATCCGGCTGGGGCTACGAAAGGGGTACAGAGCACGAACTTGACCTCAGGATTCTGTTTCCTGACTTCGTCCAGAAGACGGCGGAATGTCGCTTTCCATTGCAGAGTGTCGATCTCACGCTCCTCGTTCAGCGCCTGCTCCACGTCGTTGGTGCCCACCAGTATAGACAGGACGTCTGGCTGAAGCGCCAGCACATCTTTCTGCCAGCGTGCGGCCAGATCATCGAGCGTATTGCCACTGATGCCACGGTTCCAGAAATGCCATCCCTCCTCAGGATACAGCGCTTCATAGGTCGCAGCGGTGATCATCATATAGCCATGGCCATAGATGTGGTTCATGTCCTGCTGATCACGCTCTTCAGACGGCGCATTCCACACCTTGCTGTTGCCCCATGCACCGTCGGTAATAGAGTCACCGATAAAAAGCACACGCTTGCCCTCGGCCATCAGTGTCAATGGGAGGGCAAGCAGTAATACGATAGCAGAAAGTCTTCTGCCGAGAGATTGTCTCTTGATTGTCATT
>DCIF01000016.1:3958-5393 GCA_002315795.1 Bacteroidales bacterium UBA1733 | reverse complement strand
TATTGGCCTATTCGCATGGAATCTTTCCCTGGTATGCCTATCGTGCAGAGGATACTTGTCAGCAACTCATTGATCCAGAAACGGGCCGGCCTTACATTCAGTGGTGGTGTCCCATGAAACGATTTGTGATCATGCCTCAAGATATACATATCTCCCACTCTATGCGACCTCTTCTTCACCGTGTACAGAAAAACGAGATTCATGTATCACTCAATGCGGCTTTTGAGCGTGTCATTGATCTCTGCGGAACTTTACGCGATGATAAGGAAGGTGCATGGTTAGGGCCAGACATGAAAGCAGCATACATCAAGCTCAAAGAATTAGGTTACGCCTCTAGTGTGGAGGTCTGGGAAGGAGAAGAACTCATTGGCGGTCTCTATGGTGTCTGTGTCGGACATGGATTCTTTGGCGAGAGCATGTTCTCCCTGAAACCCAGTGCCTCAAAGATTGCACTGATTACCTTAGCGAAATATCTACCTAAAACCGGCATCAGACTCATTGACTGCCAGTTTGAGACACCCCATCTGAAGAAAATGGGAGGACATTATATCTCTTATGATGAGTATCTTAAAATCATCAATCCGGAGTATTACGACAAAAAGAATTGTTAACAAAAAAAACCGAGAATAATTAACATCATTAAAAAACACGTCATGAAAGCAAACAGACTTTGGGGCCTGTTCTTAGCCATAGGAACAGCTGCCAGTGTTCAAGCGCAGAGTTTTGAACTCACACCTACAGGTTATTTCCGCAATCAAGGAGTAGATGTCATGGCTTTTGATGACTTCTATCCAGAAGGACATCAGGGCGGTTTATGCATTATTATGCATGGTAACCGTGTAGCGACAAACGGAGATATCCGTCTTGAAGCCACTCCAGGTCAGTGGCAACCAGTGCCACGTCAGTTAGACAGAAAGATAGAAGGCAACAGCATTACTGCCACACTATGCTATCCTGACAGTTCACGTCACATGGCAGGATTCAATCCGATGATCTATCCCGAGCTCCAATTAAAATATCAGGTACGCATTGAGTCGAAAGGTGATCAGATTGATGTCATGGTTGACCTCGATACACCTATTCCCGATGCACTCATTGGTAAGGCTGGTTTCAATCTGGAGTTCTTCCCAGGTGCACTCTTCGGCAAGCCATGGATCATGGACGAGACCTCTGGCATCTTCCCACAACAGCCAAATTCTCCATTGCTTGAGACTCAGCCGAATATAAAGCATACGGGCAATTACTTTATAGAAGGAAAGCAAAAATTCATCGAGAAACAGTTTGTTGGTGAGGGTGGCTACAGTCCGATTATTGCTGACGATATTATTGCATTGCCATACGCAGTCGGAAAGAAGTTCACCAGTCGTCCAGATGATTCGCTTAACCGTGTAACCATTGAATCCATGAATGGTGAACTCAAGCTTTACGATGGCCG
>DCIF01000016.1:1531-3808 GCA_002315795.1 Bacteroidales bacterium UBA1733 | reverse complement strand
AAAGTAGCAGTTATCGAGACGATGCCAAACTCCCCATCTGCAGCTTCTGCTCAGCTCATTCGTATCGATTCAGATAAGGAGACGGTTGTCAAAGAGATGTCTACCGAGTCTTGGGGACACTTCTTACGTTACGACTATCTGAAGGCAGATTTCTCAGACATCACCGCTACCGGCCTCTATCAGGTACGCTATGCTGGTCAGAAATCACCGATCTTCCGCATAGGAAATGATGTTTACGATCGTGGTGTATGGCAACCCGTTATCGAATATTTCCTTCCAGTTCAGATGTGTCACATGCGCGTAGCTGAAAAGTATCGCGTATGGCATGACTACTGTCACATGGACGATGCTTTGATGGCAGAACCGGGTGACCTATTTGACGGTTATGACCAGAAGGCTGATATCATCCCCTCACACCTCAAGCCTGGTCAGAAGGTCGATGGCGTGAATGTAGGTGGATGGCATGATGCTGGAGACTTCGACCTTCGTGTAGAGTCACAGGCTGGCGAATGTTACATCCTCGGTCTGGCTTATGAGGCTTTCCATCCAGAGATCGATGCTACCAGCATTGATCAGGAGAAACACATCACCGAAATCCACCAGCCAGACGGCAAGAACGATATCTTACAGCAGATTGAACATGGTGCACTCACCGTTGTTTCTGGCTACAAGGCTCTAGGCCGACTCTATCGTGGTATCATCTGTAATTCTCTGCGTCAGTATGTACTGCTCGGCGATGCTTCTGCTATGACCGATGGTATCAAGGGCAATAGCGATGACCGCTGGATCTTCACAGAAGATAATCCAAGCCGTGAACTTTCAACCGCAGCTCAGTTGGCAGTAACTGCCCGTGTCCTTAAGGATTTCAATCCTACATTGAGTCAGGAGTGTCTCGATATTGCACGTAAGGTATATGAAGAGACAGCAATCAGCCCACGTGTGGCACAGAACAAACTACAGGCAGCGGCAGAGCTCTATCTGACCACTAAGGAACAGCAGTATCTTGACTATATCCTCAGCGCTACAGATGCACTCAGTCAGGCCGAGAGATCGATTTTCAGTCCATATGCTTTCTCTGCCACCAACCTCTCTACTCTCGCTCGCGTAGAGCCTCTTCTCCGCAATTCTAAAGACAAGAAGATCAAGCGCTGGCTCAAGACCTACCATGCTGCGCTTGTAGAGTACAGTCAGCGTCTGGCAAAGGATGTAACAGAAAACCCATACGGCATTCCATACCGTCCACATATCTGGGGTGCAGGTTGGGATATTCAGCGCTTTGGCTTCGAGAACTATTTCCTTGCTGCTGCTTACCCTGAACTCTTTTCTAAAGATCCTGTATATAATGCACTGAACTTTGTCCTTGGTTGCCATCCTGGCACCAACCAGGCTTCTTTTGCATCTGGCGTCGGTGCACAGTCAGCTACCGTCGGTTATGGTCTTAATCGTGCCGACTGGAGCTATATCCCAGGTGGTGTAGTCTCTGGCACTGCCCTCATTCGCCCTGATTTCCCAGAGCTGCTCACCTTCCCATTCCTCTGGCAACAGGTTGAGTATGTATTGGGTGGTGGCTCATCGCACTATATGTTCCTGGTACTTGCCGCACAGAGCTTCAGCAAATAATCTGATCTAACGAATGATCGACCGTTGTTATCTTGAAATCACAAATATCTGCAACCTCAGTTGCGTCTTTTGTCCGAAGAATGCACGTCCAAAGCGTAAGATGACGCTCGACGAGTTTCATCTTCTCACCGACCGACTGAGGGGGCAGATCAAGTTCCTATACTTTCATCTGATGGGTGAACCCATGCTTCATCCCCAGCTGAGTGACTTCATCAAGATAGCACGTGAGAAGGAGTTTATTCCGGTACTGACGACCAATGGCACACTGCTGTCAAAAGATCTCACAACATTACCTCATAAGATTCAGATTTCGCTTCATTCCAAAGAAGGTAACGACTTCCTCGAACGTCAACAGCATCAAAAATCAGCGATCAATAATCCCATGGAGGAATATATCCATGAGGTCATGACTTTTTCCATGAAGTCCGCCAGTGCTGGTACCATCATCGTCCTTCGTCTCTGGAATCAGGGAGGCTTTGACAGTCAGAACAACACCGTTCTGGATCTCTTGGCAAAGTATGTTCCCCGTGATTCCTGGACACAACGTTATGATGGATGGAAACTGACAGAGAAAATCTACGTAGAGTACGATCAGATGTTTGAGTGGCCAGAAGAAGAACGTGAGGCTTATGACGTAGAAGAAGTGTTCTGCTACGC
>DCIF01000016.1:0-1301 GCA_002315795.1 Bacteroidales bacterium UBA1733 | reverse complement strand
TTATTCGTAGTATAAGATCACATAAGCGCCTAGCTCATCAATCACTTTACCCTGTTTGTCTTTAGGAACGCCCAGTTTATCGAGCTGCTCATAGAAGTTCTCCAATCGGTATTCCTTCATGATAAGCAGGGTATTCTGTAGGCGTCCGGCTGCTACATCCTCTGGGGTTGTATCAATAGGATCATGATACAAGTAAGTATCCATTCCCGACGTCCTTCGCAAATGATACACATGAACTTCTTCAGTTTTCAGCTCACGCTCGAATCGGTTGGCATGATAACAGACTCGGCCATAACAGCCCGTATTGATATTGAGCCATGGACAAAAACAACCGGCAATAAAGATAACCAGCAATACGAAGCGACAACCCCACACAATCGGCCAGTTCCAACGTAACGGCCACTTCCATTGTCCCAACTGCATCACACCCGCATAGACCAGGAACGGATAAGCTGGCAACATGTTGACATCGAGCTTATAGCGGAACATTGAATAAAAGAACAAAGCCACGAGGAAAGTGCAGACGAAGAAGTTCTGTAACGATGATTCAAATGGTTTTTTCCATTTGAAATCTCCTTCTCGAAGTCGTTTGATAAGTGAAGCAATAAGAACAACAAAGCAGACAGGACCCCAAGGAACTGTATCAAGCCACAGAGAAACCAGATAATAATACCAGGGTTGGTCATGATAGTCGGCAAAGAAGCCTTCGTAGAGTGGTCGCTGAAAGAAAAGCTGTTCAACAGCCAGCAAGCCTCCTTCGTTGTAGGTTCCGAGAATCCATAGCGTAACCAATAAGAAGATTGTCAGAAATACACGCCAGTTCCACACACGTCCCCAATAGCGACGCTTGCCACTCATCAAAAGGAACAGTGTAGTGCTGAAGAAAGGAATGGTAAAGCCCATGAGCCCCTTCGTAAAAACGGCCATGAAAACATATAGACCGAAGTGCCATTGCAGTTTATGACGTATCTTCCTGTCTGGAGAAGGACCTCCGTAGGCCCCTGATTCGCTGATGATTCTCCAAAAAGTATAAAGCGACAATACGATGAAGAAGGAGAACAGCATGCTAGGGCTCACAAAGAAAGCCATAGCACACTGCATTCCGCACGTAAACAGCATAAACGAAGCTAACGTACGGCTCTGGCTACCATCACACAGTCGAAGACTTTTCGTATCAAAGCGTTCCACCCATTGGTTCATCACCCATAGGATACCAATTGCTGGCAAGAAAGAGAAGAGACCGATAGTAATCATAAAATGATGACCAAAGATCCACTTCAGCGCTGCAATGATCCAGATAT
>DCIF01000031.1:14351-14475 GCA_002315795.1 Bacteroidales bacterium UBA1733 | reverse complement strand
CGTCGCTCTTCATCATGATCAACTGGGTAACACCATTGAGCATAATCGTGTACTTGAGAGCCACGAGATCGATCCAGCCACAACGACGCTCACGACCGGTGACTGCACCATACTCATGACCGAT
>DCIF01000031.1:0-14308 GCA_002315795.1 Bacteroidales bacterium UBA1733 | reverse complement strand
TCTGTTGGGAATGGACCTGCACCTACACGTGTGCAATAAGCCTTGAAGATACCAAAGACGTCGCCAATCTTGTTAGGAGCAATACCGAGACCGGTGCAGGCACCTGCACAGACGGTGTTAGAAGAGGTGACGAAAGGATAAGAACCGAAGTCGACATCGAGCAGTGAACCCTGAGCGCCCTCGCAGAGAACACTCTTGCCAGCCTTGAGATAGTTGTTGATGACGTGCTCTGAGTCGATGAACTTAAACTGCTTGAGGTACTCAATGCCCTCCATCCAGTCCTGCTCAAGTTCCTCCAGACCATCAATAGCCACTGCCTCACTACCCTTGACTACAGCCAGAAGGTTCAAGCTGGCAATCTGCTCAAGGTGACGCTGCTTAGCTGCTTCATATTTAGCAGCAAAGTTATCAAGGATGTCGCCTACACGCAGACCATTACGGCTGATCTTATCAGTATAGGTAGGGCCAATACCCTTACCGGTAGTACCAATCTTTGCCTTACCCTTAGCAGCCTCATTAGCCTTATCGAGCAAGCGGTGTGTTGGCAGGATGAGGTGGGCCTTCTTTGATATATAGAGACGCTCAGTAAGATCGTGGCCACTCTGTGCCAGTTCCTTTGCCTCTTTCATGAAGAGAAGTGGATCCAATACGACACCATTGCCAATGATATTGACCTTGCCGCCCTGGAAGATACCAGATGGGATGCTGCGAAGCACATACTTCTCACCATCGAACTCCAAAGTATGACCTGCGTTAGGACCACCCTGGAAACGGGTTACAATATCGTAGCGAGGTGTAAGAACATCCACTACCTTACCTTTACCTTCATCGCCCCACTGGAGGCCGAGTAAAACGTCGACTTTCATCGCTTAAAAAAATCTATTTGTTTATATAATCAATAAAGAATTGAATTTTTATTTCTTCTTCTTTTTATTCTTCTGTCGTGCCAGCACAGCTGCTTTGACCGTGGCCTTACGTTGCTTGATTGCTGCCTTACGGTCTATATCAGCCTGCTTTTTGGCGGCTGTCTGACACTTCTTGCAGAGTCCGTTGACCTGCAGATTCAAATCGGTAGTCAAAAAACCTTTTGGCATCTGCTCATCGATCAACGGCAGGAACTTAGAGATCTGCAGGGTCTTGACCTTACCACAACTCTGGCAGATGGCGTAACCGTGCGGTTCTACTCCCAGCGTCTTCTCAAAGAATGCCATCGCACCATTGACCAGATCCAGACGACGCACCAGACGCGCATCGATCAACATCGAAAGACTGTTGTAGATCGTAGAAAGAGATACCTGGCCTTCTTCCTTGCACACCAGTTCATGCAGGGTCTTGATATCGATCGGATTCTTCTGAGCATAGAGCTGCTTGAGCACAAACACGCGCTCAGGAGTAAAGCGCTTACCATGAGCAAGAATATAGCTATGGTAACGCTTGTAAGCCTCCTCATAAGCCGTCAGCGTCTTTCCTCTGGTCGTTTTCTCAGGAGCTACCGCCTCAGGAATCAGACCTGTATCTGGCGCAGAGACTAAGATGTGATCACGCTTCAGGTTGGCGTTATCATAGACGCGAACCTTCTTCATGACAGGCGCTTTATCAGGTTTCTGGCACAATAAGCCCTCATCTTATCCTCAGACGACTGCCAACGGTCAATGAGCTGCTGACCGATGCCGAACTGATAAGCATACATACAGACCATATCAGCCACTTCTGGTGTTGGGATATTGTCGGCCCAACGTTCAGCCGTCTCAAGGGTCATCTCGCCACGAGGATAGAGCATCGGAGCAGCCATCTTGGCTTCACGTAGATTCTCATCGGCCCAGAGTGCCTCGGCAAGCTCAGTCACATCCAGTCCATAGACCGGAGATTCAGGATCAGTAAGTCCCTCCCTGATCAGCTGCACCACACTCTTAATGTCTGGCACAGAACAACCGAAAGCTACCTTGTAGTTGTAACCTCGCTCACGCAGGAGGTTGCTCACCACAATGTTCTGTCTGCCGCGAAACATCGCGTTGATTTTGCTTAGGGTTGTCTTTTCAATCATAGAATTACATTTTTACAGAGTAGTCTCTTGAATAGCGAAGCATCTGCTCTGCATAGCCTTCACCATAGATGACCTTCACATCTGTAATCTCGCCATTGGCATCAAGTACAGGCTCATAACGAGGGTTGACAAATCCTCTGTATGGAGCCAGATGCAAGCCTTCATAGCGACTCAGCACCTCAGCATGAAGTTCTGGATCGACCTTAACGCCATAGTTCTCTACAAGTTTACGGCCAGCCTCATAGTCACCTTCGCTCTTAATGCGTTGTAATTCGCCAAGCAGTTCGCCAAAGTACTCACGAAGCTTCTGATAGTCGTTAATGCGAACAAAGGTCTCACCCTCACGTTTCACAAGTTCCATCGCAGGGGTTCCCTCCTCCTTAGCAGCACGCTCCAGTGTCCAGTAGGCAATCAAAGCACGGTTACGCATGTGAGCTTCCTCAATGTTATCACCAGGTTTGATGCGCACCAGTTGAGTCATCAGACCATTCATCATCTGCTGGTAGTAACCGGCCTTATAAGCGTCCTCGTTAGGCATCACTCCCAGTTCTACAAGTTTTGGGTCGGCCATATAATAGAGTGCAAAGATGTCTGCACGAGCCTCTTCCAGGGTCGAACCATGAGCCTTGAGGGCATCAGGATCTACGCCAGGCAGAAGCTGTCCGCTGCCGTGACCCAGACATTCATGGAGATCGGTATGTACGTTATCCACATAATGAGCATACTGCTTAGCCTGCTCCATCTCAACTTCGCTATACATGAACTCCTCATTGAATCCATTACCAGCCGAAGCAGCATCGTATGCAGCTGTGATATTGTCTATGCTGACCGATTTTGATCCATGCTGAGCGCGGATCCAGTTAGAGTTTGGCAAGTTGATACCGATAGGTGTTGCCGGATAGCTGTCACCAGCCAGAATAGCTGCAGTAATCACCTTGGCAGTCACGCCCTTGACCTCTGGCTTGCGGAAACGATCGTCAATCGGACTATGATCTTCAAACCACTGTGCATTGGCCGAAATCACTTCTGTGCGAGCAGTATTGACCGAATCCTTGAAGTTAACCAGACTCTCCCACGAGCCACGAAGTCCCAGCGGATCATTGTAACTCTCAATAAAACCGTTGATGAAATCTACTCTACTGTCAAGATCTTTGACCCAGAGGATGCTATAATCGTCAAAATCTTTCAGATCGCCACTGCGGTAATAAGCAATCAGCTTGTCAATGCTGGCCTTCTGCTGCTCATTCTCAGCTACACCGCTGGCTTTCTCAAGCCAATACACGATCTTCTCGATGGCGGCAGAATACATTCCACCTACCTTCCAGGTCTTCTCAACGAGCTTGCCACTCTCCTTCACGAGCTGTGAATTGAGGCCGAACATCACGGGCATGGTGTCGTTCGGATTCTTAAGCTTAGCATAATACGCCTCGACCTCCTGCTGAGATACATTTTTATAGAAGTTCACAGCAGAAGTCTTGATGAGGTCCTCTCCATCGGCCTGATTGACCTTGATAGCTAACCTGTCAGGCAGAAAGACAGCATCAATCAAATCCTGAGCCTCATAGACAGAAACCAGCTTTTCCCAGTCTTTCAGATGATAGACCTGCGCACCGATCCAATCACGAGTAAAACCCGGGATAAACTTCGCATTGCTATAGTGATGGTGAATACCATTGGCAAACCAGATCTGCTTCAGATACTGTTCGAAGGCTTTCCAGTTCTCGTCGTTCCTGTCGCCATCGTAGTTCTGGTATACAGCTTCGGCAACACGACGGATTTTCAGGTTGTAGCTACAATTCTGATCCCAGAAGATATCACGTCCCCAGAGAGCAGCTTCAGTAAGGTAATAGACCAGCTTCTTCTGCTGCAGGCTCAGGTTCTCAAACTCAGGAACCTCATAGCGAAGTACCTCAATATCAGCGAATCGGTCAACACTCCATGCATTACTGTTCTCTGGAGTTTCTGACTCAGTCGCACAACCGCACAAGGCACCGGCAAGAAGAAGGGATGACATTGCAAAAAATCTCATGTGATATTATATCGGCCAACGTTCTAAAAACAGGCTTTCGCCACATCAGCGCATTAACGGTGCAAATATAAAAAAAATTGGTAAAACTTCTATAAAAAGGAGCGTATTTTTTTCACAATTTACATTAAAAATACTTTTTTTTGCGGATTCTGCACTATGTAGATTGTATTTTTGTAATATGGATGCAAAAGTAGGAGCAGAAACAAATATCACCACCTTCGGCCAATTGTTTCGGCGAAGGTGGTGATAAAATATTTCCTATTTGTTATTTGCTATTTTTGCTAAAAATAAACTTTTGCAGACTCAAATTACTTAGCAGCCTTATAGTAAGGAGTGTTGTAGGTAAGACGGATACCATTCTCAGTCTGAGAGAAGAGAAGAGTAGTGCCATCCTCATCAACAGCGTAAACATAACCAGCCTCAGAAGCAGATACCTGATGGTAGATGATGTTGAGAAGCATTGCATTGTTTACAAACGAAGAAGCATCGCTATTTGGAACGTCAACGATCAACTGACCGAGCTTACCCTTAGTAGTTGAATCCTCAAGGTTAAAGGTCAAATAGATCTTAGTACCCTGGCAAAGACCAGTGAATGAGTTTGGACGATCGGTAGCAACTACATAATGCTTCAATGCAACAGCCTTGGTGATTTCACCCACATTAGCATTAAGGTCAATACCATCAAACTTAAATGCATAAGCATTGATGCATGCGATCATAGAGATCAGAAGGAGAACGAACTTTTTCATAATTGTAATGTATTTAAATGAATTAATTAATATTTCCTTTATTTCTTACAAAAAGAAATTTTACTTTCATTTTGCGATGCAAAGATAGTGATTTTCCCCTTATCTTAGCATAGTATAATAGCAAAATGTCAGAAAACAATTATTCGACACCTTAAAATTGACCTACAGACATAGCAAATTGCTACATGTTTTAGTAAATCTTCTCGCGTGCTGCCTTTACACGCTCGTCCATGATGTAGTCATCATACTCGGTACGCTTGTCAATGATACCGTTAGGACCCAGTTCAATGACACGGTTGCAGACCGTCTGAATAAACTCGTGGTCATGAGAAGACATCAGGATGACACCCTTAAAAGTCTGCAGGTTGTTGTTGAAGGCCTGAATAGACTCCATATCAAGGTGATTGGTTGGCGAATCCAGGATCAGCGTATTGGCATTCTTCATCATCATGCGGGCAATCATACAGCGGATCTTCTCACCACCCGAGAGGACAGAAGCCTTCTTCAGCACCTCCTCATCGCGGAAAAGCATACGGCCTAAGAAGCCCTTCAGTGTAATCTCAAGCGTATCGGCAGAATACTGTGCAATCCAGTCGACCATATTCAGATCGGTGTTGAAGAATGATGAGTTATCCAATGGCAGATAAGCCGTAGTGATGGTCTGACCCCAGTTATAAGTACCCTCATGATCCTTATCCTGTCCGTTGATAATCTCAAAGAGAGCAGTCATAGCACGTGGGTCATGGCTGATGAAGACTACCTTATCACCTGGCTCAATCTGGAAGTTCACGTCATGGAACAGTGTCTGGCCTTCGATGGTCTTACCGAGACCATGAACCTCCAGCACCTTGTTACCCACCTCACGCTCTGGTGTAAAGACAATACCTGGATAGCGACGGGTAGAAGGTTGGATCTCTTCCACGTTGAGTTTCTCGAGCATCTTCTTGCGCGAAGTAGTCTGCTTAGACTTAGCCACATTGGCCGAGAAACGACGGATAAACTCTTCCAACTCCTTCTTCTTCTCCTCTGCTTTCTTGTTCTGCATCTGCTGCTGACGCAATGCCAACTGTGAAGACTGATACCAGAAAGAATAGTTACCGGCAAAGAGCGAGCACTTCTTGAAGTCGATATCTACGGTGTGAGTACAAACAGAATCGAGGAAGTGTCGGTCGTGCGAAACGACAAGTACCGTATGCTCAAAATTACCGAGGAAGTTCTCAAGCCACATTACGGTATCCAAGTCAAGGTCATTGGTAGGCTCATCCAGGAGCAGGTTATCCGGATTACCGAAAAGCGCCTTAGCCAACATGACACGCACCTTCTGCTTAGCAGGAATATCGGCCATCATCATGTAGTGCATATCCTCCTTGATACCCAGACCTGAAAGCAGCATTGCAGCATCACTCTCAGCGTTCCAGCCATCCATCTCAGCAAACTGCTCCTCGAGTTCTGCAGCACGCATACCATCTTCTTCGCTCATCTCTGGCTTCTCATAGATAGCGTTCTTCTCTTCCATGATGCCATAGAGTACGGTGTTTCCACGCAACACAGTATCAATGACGGTGTACTGGTCGTACTTGGTGTGGTCCTGCTCCAGCACAGAGAGGCGCTCGCCTGGACCCATTTCGAATGTACCGCGTGTAGCATCGAGCTCACCGCTCAATACACGAAGGAAAGTTGACTTACCGGCACCATTGGCACCAATGATACCATAACAGTTGCCTGAGGTGAATTTGAGATTGACGTCCTGAAAGAGCACACGCTTACCGAACTGGACGCAGAGGTTATTTACACTAATCACTTATGTTTGAATTTTTCGTTATTTACCAAATTTGCGGGCGCAAAGATAGTCAAAATTCCGCACAAAAACAAATCTGCGTTTGAAAAACGCTCGAAATCAATGGAATTTAAAGCCAATTGCAATGCTCAGCATACGTCCCGTCAGGTAATTAGGGACGGCAAACTGCTGATTATTGACTGCCGTAATCCAGTAATAGGAGTTGGTATTGTCAATATCAAGCAAGTTGAAGACGTCCAGACCTACTGAGAATTCCTTCACATGACGCCAGCCTTTTCGCGCCATGAACTTACTGTTGTCTGCATTCCATACACGCTCTGCTCCCAGATCCACACGCTTGTAAGCCGGTGTGCGGAAAGTTCCCATAGCACGTCCGCCGATCGGACTATAAAAAGGCAATCCGTCATTGAAAACCCCTCGCAGATAGACCTTATACGCATCGTTTCCTGGCCAATAGTCGCTGAAGAATACCCCCACGCTATAACGTTGTTCGGTAGGACGAGGAGTGGTCAGTCCGTCGTAAGTCTCTTTGCTCGACATCAGTGAGAGCGACAGCCACGAGTCGGTCCCCTCCACAAAAGCGCCAAACAGCTTCATGTCAATACCGGTCACGTAAGCCGATCCTTTGTTCTCACCGGCATAACGTATCTGCACATTATTGACCGTATAAGGAATGTAGTTACTGATACCTTTATAATAGGCCTCAGCAGTAAATTTGAACGGACGCTCGTACGCCTTGAACGTATAGTCGCTACCCAGTACCACCTGCCATGACCGCTGAGATTTGATGTCCTTGTTCATCTCTACCATCTTATTGCCATTGGCATCTTCCTTACTCAGACGATACTCCTTATAGAAAGGCGACTGGTAATAAAGACCTGTGGCCAGACGCAACATCCAGTTCGGTTTACCATCGGGAGTAAAGCGCAGAGAAGCACGAGGCGACACCAGCAGTTCCTTGTTAAAGCTCCAGTAACTTACTCTGACGCCAGCCTGCAGCAGGAAACGGCCATGCAGAGCATTCCAGCCATAGGTATCATGAGCGTATGCGGCCAGACGCGTGGTGGTGGCGTTATAGGCAGCATGCAGATTGTTGATAACGCGCAACTGCTGTTCTTCTCGAGGCAGACTGTATCCGGCCGAGTCACGCCTCTCCCACTCTCCTATTCGGTCGTCAATATGCTCCAGCTGCCCGCTCATGCCGTATGCCAGTTTGTTGTGGCCAACCAGTGTCGTTCCACGCAGAGCCAGAGCCATGACCGAAGCCTCCAGCTTGTTGCGTGCATGCTCCATGTAGCTACCCACACTCTGCTGTGTCACATCGGTGGCCTGATCCATCCAATATTCACCAGAGATATCGTAAGTCACCTTCTCGTCGGTCCAGAAACCCGAGGCCATCAGGGCCAATGCCGTGTTCTTAAAGCCTTTATAGCCGAGAGTTAAAGCTCCGAAATAGGTATGGAACTGGTCTTTCTCCTGACCATCAAAATAGACCTTAAAGGCATGAGCGTCCTGCCAAGTACCGAAACTCGTCTCACGGCTCTCTGGCACAAATCGGTAGTCGTTGATCGCCACATTGCCCAGAAACGAAGCTTCCCACTCCTTCTTCTGGCCGAAGCCCTGTGTCAGATACGTCTGATAGTCGAAGAAGATAGGGTCATACTCGCCCTTCGTATCCAGCGAATTCAGGATCGAAGAATTGCGCTTGAATCGGATGCCATGTAACTGTGAGAAGTCTCCTGCATGCTGACCTAATGAAGCCGAAGCTCCCATCAGGCCGACGTTTACATCAGCATCAAAAGCCTCTGGTTTACGATAAGTGATATCGAGCACTGACGACATCTTGTCGCCATACTGGCTTGAGAATCCACCCGTCGAGAAATCCAGCGAACCGACCATCGAAGGATTCACGAACGATAGTCCCTCCTGCTGACCGCTCACGATCAACTGTGGTCGGTAGATCTCAATACCGTTGACATAAACGAGATTCTCGTCAAACGAACCTCCTCGCACCGAATACTGGCTCGAGAGCTCGTTGTTCATATTCACACCGGCCAGTGTTCCTAACATATCTTCCACCGCATTGCCAGAGGCGGTACGCATGTGCTGGATGTTCTCCACCTCCAGATGCTCCAGGTTTCCGGGTTGTGCCTGTCGTTGAGCCGTCACTTCCACATCGTTCAGTACCGACTCATTAGGTCGCATCTGCACATTGAGCATCATGCGCTTCTGTCCTCGCTCGTTGGGTTTGACATTACTGGTGTTGATCACCTTCTCCATGCGCTTATATCCCAAGCTGGTGAAGATCAGACGCAACGTATCACTCTCTGCCACCAGCAGATCATACTCACCCTTGAAGTTGGTCAACGTTCCCACACTGCCACGGCTCAGCCTTACATGCACTATATCCATTGGCTGTCCTTTCTCATCGGTCACCGTGCCATAGATGCGCACCTGAGCGTCTGCCATCGTACACAGCGAAAGCAGAAGGAGAGCAAAGGTAAACGGTTTACAAAAGCCCTTATATATATTTAAAAGGAGTGCAAGCATGTAATATCAACGTATCACTACTTGTTTTATTATTTCTCCACCTAATTTTTCATTCAGCGCGATGCGTATTGCCGTCCTTCGCATCATGATCTCATTCTTGAGCGATGGAGATCGGAGCGACACAAACAACGTACCGCCAGAGAGATGTATGCGCTCTGTCTCCTTCGTGATCACAGGGCCTAACGTCTCCTGCCACAACGCACCAATACGCCCCTCGAAGACATGATTTTCGAGTTGCGTAATCTTTAGATACTCACGTAGTATCTCTCCTATCGACTGTTCGTTTTTGCGTTGCAAAATGTAAGTTATATAAAAGTTCCAGATGAGACAGTGAAGAGCTTATAGTCATCCGTCACACGGTCAATGATTCGGTCCAGATACTCGCGGTTGGTGTCTGTGATGAAAATCTGACCAAAACGGTCACTGGCCACCAGTCGGATGATCTGCTCCACTCGGTCACCATCCAGACGATCAAAGATATCATCGAGCAGCAGGATCGGTGTTGTGTGACCCATACGCCTCAGGAAATCAAATTGCGCCATCTTCAATCCCACCAGGAAGGTCTTGTTCTGTCCCTGGCTTCCCAGTTGCTTCATCTGATAGTCTCCCAGATGCATCTCCAGATCGTCTTTGTGGATGCCACGGGTCGTGTATCCTAAAGCCAGATCTCGGCCACGAACGGCATTAAGCAGAGGTTGCAGACTCTCGCTGCTGTGATAGTGCGAAGTATAAGTCAGACTCACTTGCTCACGGTCCATCGAGATCTGGCTGTAGAACTCCTGGAAGACAGGAGTAAAATCATCTACAAACTGGCGTCTGGCCTCAAAGATCTGACGGCCGTAGAAGTCCATCTGTTCCTCACAGGCCTGATAGAGCAGCGGATCGGTGCACGGAGGTTCCTGCTTCAGCAGACTGTTCCGCTGTTGCAGTGCGTGATTATAGCGTATCAGCGCATTCAGATACGACTTATTGAACTGACTGATTACCATATCCATAAAACGCCTTCGCTCCTCACTTCCACCCTGCAGCAGCACACTGTCCGAAGGGGTCAGCATTACGATGGGCAACAGGCCGATATGGTCACTCAGTCGCTGGTATTCTTTTCCATCGCGCTTGAACGATTTCTTCGACTTCAGCTTATATCCACACTTGATCTCCTCGGCCTGTCCGTTGAGCTCATAGTTCCCATGCAGCATAAAGAAATCCTCGCCATGCGTCATCAGCTGACTGTCGTTCACGCCATTGAAACTCTTACAGAACGAGAGGTAGTAGATGGCATCAAGCAGATTGGTTTTACCCATGCCGTTCATTCCCACCAGACAGTTCACCCCTGGCGAAAAATGCAGGTCGGCCTCACGTATGTTCTTATAGTTAACTATCGAGATGTGTTCGAGTTTCATTCGGAAAATATAAATTTAATGTGGCAAAGATACAAAATTCTATCGAAAAAAAGACGAAACACCGTTTTTTTTCTTAAAAAACATTGTTTATTCAATAAAATATAGTAAATTTGCGCCGCTAAATGTGTCGATTTCCCGACCTTAGCATCCACATCGAGAAAATAATAAATACAAAATAAGAAAATGGCAAATAACACAAAGAACGTTGACAACACCGTACAGGAAGTTGACGCAGCTCTCAGCAAGACAGAGCAGTTTGTAGAGAAGAACAAGAACAACATCATGTATGTTTTCGCTGCTATCATCGTGATCGTAGCAGCAGTCTGGGGTTGGAACAAGCTCAGCGACAGCAACAACGAGAAGGCTCAGGACGAGATCTGGACCTCACAGCTCCTTTTCGAGCAGGGTCAGTACGAGCAGGCACTTGAGGGCTTCGAGGCTGTGATCGACGAGTACGGCTCAACCAAGGCTGGCAATCTCGCTAAGGCATACGCTGGTCTCTGCAACAAGGAGCTTGGCAAGTATGCTGAGGCTATCGAGCTTCTCAATGATTTCTCTGGCAACGACAATGTCATCGCACCAGCTGTACTTGCAGCACAGGGCGACTGCCTCGTAAATCAGGAGAACCCAGACAACAAGAAGGCTGCAGAGCTCTTCGAGAAGGCTGCTAAGGCTGCCGACAACGCTCAGTTCAGCCCACTCTACCTCAAGAAGGCAGGTCTCGCATATGAGGCTGCTGGTGACAACGCTTCTGCTCTCAAGGCATATCAGGCTATCAAGGATAACTGGGCAGAGACCATGTCAGCTCAGACCATTGACAAGTATATTGAGCGAGTAAAGTAACTCTCTCAAGTTATCAGTTAATAGTTATTAGTTAGGATATTCCCATTCATCAGCCGGATTTCTTTCACTGACTACTATTAACTAATAACTTTTAACTAACAACTTTTTTCAAAAAAACAATGAACCCTGACCCTGTGGCGGCGGAATGCCCCACAAACAGTACTGACGCCAGCATCGGCATCGTAGTATCCGACTGGCAACCCGAGATTAGTAATGCACTTCTAAAGCAGGCAGTAGCTAAGCTTAACGAGTGCGGAGTAGAGGAAAACGACATTTACATTGCCCACGTGCCAGGAGCCATGGAACTCCCATTTGCAGCACGTCAGATGTCAATTGTCATGGAGCCAAGTGCTGTCATCGTCCTCGGCTGTGTCGTAAAGCAGGACAATCCCCAGTATGACACCATCTGCCAGAGCGTGACCCAAGGCCTCACCCACCTCAACCTCCACAGTGATATCCCATTCATCCATGGTGTCCTCACCACAGAGACACTTGATGAAGCCCGTCAGTACGCACTGGTCAAGGATAACGCAGGTACAGAGTGTGCACTTGCTGCACTCAAGATGGTCAACATGATGGCCAGTCTGGTCAACTATTGATACTGTTGCGGTTTTAGCTCAGTTGGTAGAGCATTGGCTTCCCAAGCCGAGGGTCGCGGGTTCGAGTCCCGTAAGCCGCTCCTACTCAAACAAAAAACTCACCACCCGTTTGGATGGTGAGTTTTTTGTTATAGCGTTTTGGGCAATATGTTTCTCCAGCAACGAAGGGACATCCCATTTGTGCAACGTCCGTTTCTTCAGCACGAATATCAACACATCCGCGGATGTGTTGATATTCGAGACCTCTGAAACCGGAAAGAGAAATCAGAATCCGGTTTCGGAGAAGACGAAAGCCACATTCCGAAAATGGAATGTGGCTTTCATTGTCCATGAAACCTCGTTTAAATTCATGAATGTTATTTCTTCTTGCGATACTTCTCGAAAGGTCTGTCGCCACCTTTTGGCTCACGGTGTGACTTTTCGCTGTCTTTGAAGGTCTTACGTTCTTTCTTCTTGGCAGACTTCTCTTCTGGCGAACTGTCGGCATTGGCAAGGCTGACGGCTACACGACGGCCTTTCCAGTCGGCTCCATTCATGTCTTTGATGACAAAGCGAGCATCTTTCTCAGGAACTTCGAAGTAAGAGAAGTTGGTGAGCAGATCGATGCGACCCATCTCGATGCGATGATGTACGTTGGCATTCATCAGGCTGATAAGCTGCTTAGGGAAGATGCCATCGCGCTTACCGAGGTTGATGAAGAGGCGGGTGAAGCCGGGTTCGGCGGACCCACGTTTGTTACCTTTCGCTCCCTCCCTACGAGGGAGGGCTGGGGAAGGTCTCCGCTCTTCTGGAATATCAAGATTCTCCGATCCTTTATAGAACTCGAGCATGCGATTGAACTCAAGGCTCATGATGCGCTTGATGAGGTCTTCGGAAGAGAGCCAGCCGAGTTTCTTGAGAACTGGATCGAGATACTTATCGACCTCCTCGTCGAGTACCTCTACCTTCTCAAGACGATCGGCCAGACCAAAGAGCTGCTTCTCGATGATGCGCTCGGTAGTCGGAATGGTGCCTTTCTCGAACTGCTTGCCAATGATACGCTCAATGTCATTGAGACGACGACGCTCCTTGATATGAACGATACAGATGGAAGTTCCCTTCTTACCGGCACGGCCAGTGCGGCCAGAGCGGTGGGTATAGACCTCAACATCGTCAGGCAAACCATAGTTGATGACGTGTGTCAGATCGTCAACATCCAGACCACGTGCAGCCACATCGGTAGCTACAAGGAGCTGGAGATGACGGCTACGGAACTTGCGCATCACCAGATCACGCTGCTCCTGTGAGAGGTCACCGTGCAATGCGTCACAGTTGTAGCCTTCGTCCATGAGGTTCTTGGCAATCTCCTGAGTATCCATCTTGGTGCGGCAGAAGATGATGCCATAGATAGAAGGATAGTAATCGACGATACGCTTGAGGGCCGCGTACTTATCTTTAGCATGCACAAGGTAATAGACGTGATTGACATTGGCCGAACCTTCGTTCTTGTGGCCGATGGTCACCTCTACCGGATTAGTCATATACTTCTTGGCAATTTCGGCAATGGTCTTTGGCATGGTGGCCGAGAAGAGCATGGTGCGATGATCTTCAGACAGATTGCCCATGATGGTCTCAATATCCTCCTGGAAGCCCATGGAGAGCATCTCGTCGGCCTCATCGAGCACAAGAGTCCTGACCTCGTTAAGACGCACAGCACCACGTTCTATGAGGTCGATAAGACGACCTGGAGTAGCCACCACGACATGTACGCCACGCTTGAGCGCACCTATCTGGCTACCGATGCTGCTACCACCATAAACAGGAAGAATGGCAATGCCACGGAGGTATTTGCTATAATCCTGCAGATCGGCTGCAATCTGCAGACAGAGCTCACGTGTAGGAGCCAGAACGAGGGCTTGTGGCTGTGGCGCATCTTCCGGATCGAGCCACTTGCCGGTCTTATAATCTTTCTTGATCTGGTAATCGCTATAGACAGGGACAATGTCAATGCCCTGGAGCAAAGGCAAGCCAAAGGCTGCGGTCTTGCCGGTACCGGTCTGTGCCAGACCTACAACGTCACGGTGTTCCTCACCGAGAATGACAGGGATGACCTGTTCCTGAATAGGCATAGGATGCTCGTAACCCATCTCCTCGATGGCACGAAGCAGTGGATACTCTATTCCTAAATCTGCAAATGTCTTGAAATTGGGAGCTTCCTGTACTGGCTCCTGTTCGATAACTTGGTTCTGTTCCATTGTAATAAAAAAAGGATCTGGACTATAGCTGTCCAGATCCTGTAAGGTGGCCGCTTCCTACT
>DCIF01000119.1:18412-20420 GCA_002315795.1 Bacteroidales bacterium UBA1733 | reverse complement strand
GCTGTGGCTAACCTCTGGCACATGACCTATCCTAATTCTCCACGTAGTGCATTCCTCGAGCAACGCGCTGTTGAAGGCCAGATCGCTCTTCGCCAGATGCGTGACGATCAGCAGAAGACTGATTCCATTATGCAGAACGTTATTACCGAGACATCGTTTGTAGATCTTACTTTGATTGATAAACAGGATAAGCCTGTTGCCCTCTCAAGTATCAATGGAAAGGGAGACGTGGTTCTGGTTGATTTCACAGCTTTCTACTATGATGCATCTGTAGCACACAATATGACGCTTAGTAAACTGTATGACCGTTATAAGGACCGTGGCCTAAAGATCTATCAGGTGTGCATGGACTTTGATGTGAACTTCTGGAAGGTGAGTGCTAATAATTTGCCTTGGACGGTGGTTCGTGATCCAAACATCCTTATCGATCAGAATGGAATGTTGCAGTATAGTGCTGCTGCAGCTCTCTATAATGTTACTGCTATTCCTACCACTTTTGTTATGGGTCGAGATGGAGGCATCCTTCAACGTATTGAAGACGATGCAAAGCTCGAATCGGCAATAACCAAAGTTCTTTGAATAAAATAGTCGGTAGTTCATCTATTGACTACTGGCCAACGTTTTAGAAGTCTATTTATGCATAACGCGGGGCATTTATCAGCCCTGCGCTATGTGATTTATAAACGTCTTCATATCAAGAAATAATAATTAAATAAATAAAAAATAGAAAAACACTATGGCAGCTAGTTACATGTCAGAAGAGGGTTATAAAAAAATCCTCGAAGAAATTCAGTATTTGGAAAGTGTGGAACGTCCTAAAGCCTCTGCAGCGATAGCAGAAGCTCGCGATAAGGGAGACTTGAGTGAGAATGCTGAGTATGACGCAGCAAAAGAAAATCAGGGTAAGCTTGAAGCTAAGATTGCAATGCTCAAGGATCAGGTGGCTAATGCACGAATCATTGATGCAAGCAAGCTTTCTTGCGATAAGATTCAGATCATGAACAAAGTTCGTTTGCTGAATAAAAAGATGAATAAGGAACTTACCTACACTATCGTTTCAGAGAGTGAGGCAAACTTCCGTGAAGGTAAAATCAGCGTTGCAACTCCCATTGCAAAGGCTCTTCTTGGCCACTCTGTAGGTGAGGTCGTAAGTGTGAAGGTCCCTGCAGGTATTCAGGAACTTGAGATTCTGGAGATCTCTCTTTAACTTGTAATCCGAGAAATTAATAAAAATGACCATTTTCAGTCGTATCGTAGCAGGTGAAATTCCTAGCTACAAAGTAGCAGAAGACGATAAGTTCTATGCTTTTCTTGATATCAATCCAGTTGCTAAAGGTCACACGCTGGTGATTCCTAAACAGGAGATTGATTATATTTTTGATGAGGATGATGATCTTATCGCTGCTCACATGCTTTTCACTAAGCGTGTTGCTGCAGCAGTAAAGGCTGCCATCCCTTGTGTGAAAGTAGGCATCACGGTGATGGGTCTTGAGGTTCCTCATGCTCATATTCATGTCATTCCAATGCAGCAGGAGGGTGATATGGACTTTAAGAAAGAGCATCTCAAGCTCTCTGCCGAAGAGATGCAGGAGATCTGTGAGAAGATTTCGAGTAAATTTGAGTAAAGAAACATGAACAACGAATTCTATAAGTTTGCAACCAAGCATGTCGGTCTTAATGGCAATATGCTTGATGATTATATGAAGTTCACCAGCAGCACCATGCAGCCACGAGCTTCTTATATCAATCCATCGATCATCGAAGAGCGTCAGCTTAACGTCGCTCAGATGGATGTGTTCAGCCGTTTGATGATGGATCGAATCATCTTTCTTGGTACCGAGATCGATGAATATAGCGCCAACGTCGTACAGGCTCAGCTCCTCTTTCTTGCCAGCACCGATGCAGACAAGGATGTCACTATGTATCTTAATTCTCCTGGTGGCATCGTTAGTGGCGGTCTTGCTATCTACGATACGATGAACTATATCACTTGTGATGTCAGCACTGT
>DCIF01000119.1:0-18249 GCA_002315795.1 Bacteroidales bacterium UBA1733 | reverse complement strand
GAGATCAAGAAACTCAAGCAGGAGCTCTATACTATCCTTAGCGAGTGTTCTGGCCAACCATACGATAAGATCGAGACCGATTGTGACCGCGATCACTATCTCACAGCTCAGGAAGCCCTTGAGTATGGCATGATTGATAAGATCTTTACCCGACAGAAGTAATTTATGGCAAGAAAAACCGAAGATAGATGCAGCTTCTGCGGTAGAGGTCGTAGTGAAGTACGTCTCCTGATTTCTGGTGTCGATGGCTTTATCTGCGATGAGTGTGCCGAGCAGGCCAAGATGATTGCAGATGATGCATTGAAGAAGATGTCGGCACAGTCAGCCGATAATCTGAAACTCAAAGACCTTCCGAAACCACAACAGATCAAGGAATTCCTCGATGGTTATGTCATCGGACAGGATGATGCCAAGCGAAATCTCTGTGTAGCTGTCTATAACCATTATAAGCGACTTCTTCAGCCTAAGAGTAAGGATGAAGTAGAGATAGAGAAGAGCAATATCATCATGGTAGGTCGTACCGGCACAGGTAAGACTCTTCTGGCCAAGACCATCGCCAAGATGCTCGAAGTGCCATTCGCCATCGTTGATGCTACAGTTCTCACCGAGGCTGGATATGTAGGCGAAGATATTGAGAGTATCCTGACCCGTCTGCTTATGGCTTGCGATTATGATGTGGCCAAAGCCGAGCGCGGTATCGTTTTTATTGATGAAATTGACAAGATAGCTCGCAAGGGAGATAACCCCTCAATCACTCGCGATGTAAGTGGCGAAGGTGTTCAGCAGGGTCTGCTGAAACTGCTTGAAGGATCGAAGGTCAATGTGCCGCCACAGGGTGGACGCAAACATCCTGAGCAGAAGATGATCGAAGTAGATACTACCAACATCCTCTTCATCTGTGGCGGAGCTTTTGATGGTATTGAGCAGAAGATAGGAAACCGTCTGAATACGCGTAGTGTAGGTTTCATTACCGATGCTGCTCGTAAGGATGTCGATCGCAATAATCTCTTACAGTATATTACACCGGCTGACTTGAAATCTTTCGGTCTGATACCTGAGATCATCGGTCGACTGCCTATCCTGACGCATCTTGATCCGTTAGATGCCCCTGCCTTGCGTCGTATCCTCACAGAGCCAAAGAATGCAATCACTAAGCAGTATAAGAAACTTTTTGAGATGGATCAAATCGAACTCACCTATGATGATGAGGTCTTCGATTACATCGTCCAGATCGCTATAGAATTCAAGCTTGGTGCACGCGGATTACGTAGCATTGCAGAAAATATTATGATGGAAGCTATGTATAGCATGCCATCTACCGATGTAAAGAAGTTCCATATCACCTTGCAGTATGCCAAGGAGCAGATAGCCAAGGCTAATATGGACAGATTGCGCACAGAATAACGCGCTAACTCTACCAAAATGTATAATCTTAGTCAAATAGCCAATATATTAGGTTGCCCTCTCAAGGGTAACCGTTTGGCTACGGCTAATACGCAGCCTCAGGTCTCCCTGTTGCTTACAGATAGCCGAAGTCTTACTTTTGCTGACCAGACCCTCTTCTTCGCTATCACAACGAGCAAGGGAGATGGCCATAAATATGTCTCTCAGCTCTATCAGAAGGGGGTGAGAGCATTTGTTGTTTCTAAATCTAATGAAGAGTTCCGTAATACTTGTCCAGAAGGTTGGTTCCTTGTGGTTCCCAATGTCTTGGCGGCTCTTCAGAAAATTGCTGCTTATCATCGCTCACAGTTCAACGAGGTCCCTGTCGTCGGTATCACGGGTTCTAATGGTAAGACTGTTGTCAAAGAGTGGCTCTATCAGTTGCTCTCACCTTCACGCAATATTGTCCGTTCACCACGCAGTTACAATAGTCAGGTAGGTGTGCCTCTTTCTGTATGGCAGCTATCGAAGGAGAATGATCTGGCCATCTTCGAAGCAGGAATTAGCCAACCTGGAGAGATGGAACGGCTTCAGGCCATCATCCGACCTACGATTGGCATTCTTACCAATATCGGAACCGCTCACGCAGCCGGATTTGAATCAGAACAACAAAAGCTCCACGAGAAACTGAAGCTTTTTACCGATAGTGATATCATCATCTATAATGCGGATATTCCGGGCATTCAGGATGCTCTTGAGATTGCAGGAGTCGGAGCTCGAAGCATGGCGTGGACACGCAAGCATAAGGATGCTCAGATTGAAGTGGTTCATGTAGAACGTGACGAAGATTCAACCACTGTCCGTTATATCTTTATGGGTATGGACGGCCAGTTCTCTATTCCTATGACCGATGATGCCAGCTTTGAGAATGCGATGCAATGTCTTTCTCTGATGCTTTATTTAGGTGTCAGCTTTGAAGATGTCGAGCAACGCATGCATGAGCTTACTTCATTAGCCATGCGTCTGGAGGTTATGGAGGGAAATCGTGGCTGTCTGCTGATCAATGATGTCTATAGCAACGATATCACCTCACTTGAGACTGCACTCGAATTTCAAAAACGACGTGCTTCAAAGTCCATGAAGTGCAGTCTTATCTTGAGCGACATCCAGCAAGCTCAGCTTGATGATATCCATCGTTGTCGAAAGGTAGCTCAGCTGTGTCGTCTCTATAATCTGTATAAGATCATTCTTATCGGACCTCATGCGCTTCATACCAGTCATCAGTTGCTCGAAGAACTCAACAATGAAGGCTGTCGTATGATTACCGATTTCTATGCTTCGACTGAAGAATTCCTTGAGAGCGAAGAGATTGGTCGCTTCCAGAATGAGTTGATTCTGCTCAAAGGTGCGAGAACCTTCCAGTTTGAACGAATTAGCGACCAACTGCAGTTGCGCAGACATGAAACCATCCTTGAGGTCAATCTTGATGCCATCGTTCATAACCTCAATCAATATCGCGGTCATCTGCTTCCGGAAACTAAGCTAACCTGCATGGTCAAAGCTTTCGGCTATGGCACAGGTAGCTATGAGTTAGCTAAGACTTTGCAGGACCAGAACGTAGATTATCTGGCTGTAGCTGTTGCCGACGAGGGCGCCGAATTACGCCGACAGGGTATTCGTACCCCGATCATGGTGATGAATCCTGAGATGACAGCCTTCCGTACCATCATTGATAACCGTCTTGAACCAGAGATCTATTCCTTCCGACTGCTGGATTCCTTTATTCGTGAGACACGTCGTATGGGAGTGACCTGCTATCCGGTACATATCAAGATTGATTCTGGCATGCATCGTCTCGGCTTCCAGCCACACGAGATTGATGAGTTGCTCTTTAAGCTCACGCATCAGACCTCCATCACGGTACGTAGTGTCTTCAGTCATTTCGCTACAGCCGATGATCCTATGCAACGGGATTTTGTGCACGAGCAGAAACAACGTTTCGACTATTGTGCAGATAAGATCCGTAAAGCTTTCCCTCAACCCATCCTTCGTCATATCTGTAACAGCGCCGGTATCGAAGTATTCCCCGAATATCAGATGGAGATGTGCCGTTTAGGTATCGGCCTCTATGGTTTCGAAGCTGCTCCAGTAGATATGTCTCTGATGACCGTTGCTTCGCTTAAGAGTACGATCCTTCAGATTAAAGATATTCCTGCTTCCGAAACGGTTGGGTATATGCGCAACGGTAAACTCAGTCGCGACACACGTATCGCCATGATTCCTATCGGTTATGCTGATGGCTATGATCGTCGTTTGGGTAATGGAAATTTCTATATGCTGGTCAATGGTCAGAAATGCCCTACACTTGGCAACATCTGCATGGATGTCACTTTCCTTGATATTACCGATTGTCCCGACGCTAAAGAAGGAGATAGTGTAGAGATTTTCGGTTCACAATTGCCTTTGCAGGAGATGGCCAAGCAATTGGGTACCATTAACTATGAAATCCTTTCTACGGTTTCTGTTCGTGTGAAACGCGTGTACTATAAAGAATAAAGAAGAAATAGCATTCAGTTAAATCACCTGTACTAAATTTTTCATTGTTCATTATTAATTATTCATTATATTTATGGCAGTTAAGATATTAAGCGTTGATGATGAGGTGGATCTCGAGCTCCTCCTTACTCAATATTTCCGTCGTAAGATCCGCAAGGGTGAGTATGAATTCTTTTTTGCCCACAACGGATTAGAGGGTCTTAAGATACTTCAGCAACATCCTGATATTGACATCATCCTGAGTGACATAAATATGCCAGAGATGGATGGTCTTACCATGCTTGCTAAGGTCAATGAGATCAAGAATCCTGCGCTCAAATGCATCATGGTCAGTGCTTATGGAGACATGGGCAATATCCGTTCTGCTATGAATAATGGAGCATTTGATTTTGCTACCAAGCCTATCGATCTGGAAGATCTGGAGAAGTCTATCGAGAACGCTATTGCTCAGATTGACTATATTAAGACTTCACAGAAAGAGCACACGCAGCTGGTCGATATTCAAAGTGATCTTGATGTGGCTCACAACATCCAGAAATCCATCTTACCCGTCGATTTTAATCTGCATGTGAAGAATGGCGAGAACTATGAACTCTTTGCCTCAATGAATGCTGCAAAAGACGTAGGTGGAGACTTTTACGACTTCTTCCGCATCGATGATACACATCTTGCCTTTACCATGGCCGATGTTTCTGGCAAAGGGGTTCCTGCCGCCTTGTTTATGGCTGTCAGTCGTACTATGATTAAAACTTTGGGTCAGCGTGAGCTTTCCTCTTCAAAATGCATTGAATTGACTAACGATATGCTCAGCGAAGAGAGTGTTGACTGTATGTTCGTGACCGTCTTCTACGGTGTTCTTGATACAGAGACAGGCATCATCGACTACTGCAATGCAGGTCATAATGCTCCATATATTATACATGCTGACGGTTCAGTAGAAATGGTTCCGATCAATGGTAACCTCCTCGTGGGTGCTATGGGTAATATGCCATACAAGAGTGGCAGCATCAACCTCAATACTGGAGATAAACTGGTGATGTACACCGATGGAGTTACAGAAGCTATGAATCCTGACTATGTTGAGCTTGGAGACCCTCGTTTTATTGACCATCTCAAGACGCTGGCTGCTTCCGATTGCACAGAAACCGTGGAGTCAGTCAATCAGTTCGTTAAGACCTGGGCCAATGCCGCACCACAAAGTGACGATATCACAGTCATGGTTCTCCGCAAAAAATAAATATTTTCTTTCTTCCTACTCGAGCTAATTGTTCGTCAGAATATGAATAACCTACACAAACTTGCCATTGTAGCCGTTTGCTTGGCTGCTGTGTCTGTTGCCTACTATTTTGGCAGACAACAGAATACAGAGCAGATTAGTGAACTCAGTAAGCAGGTTTCTGAGCTACAGGCCTTAGATCAGGAAGCTGCTGTGGTAAAACGTGTCAGCCAGCAGATGGAAGACATTGCCTACCAGCAGAAATCCATTTCTGATGAACAGCGTATTCGTGCTGAGCAACAATCTGCTCTGGCTATGGAGAATTACCGTAGGGCAGAAGAGGAGAGCCGTAAAGCAAAGGAACTGAGTAAACAGGCCGAGAACGAACGTCTGCGTGCAGAGTTGGAGAAACAGGTTGCTATAGAGGCTGAACAAGAAGCGCGCAAACAACGTGATCAGGCCCAGAAACAGAAGCAGATCAGCGATGTGCTCAGCTACCGTTCCATCAGTCGTTCGTTAGGATCAGCGGCTCTTTCACTATCTGAGGAAAATAATGAAGACCTGATTGCTACGCTTTCTTATGCCTCCTATTATTTTGCGCGTATATGTGATGGCAATGTCTATCAGAATGAGACGTATTCAGCCTTAGCTGACGCCAGTCATCAGATCAGATCGACTGTCTTGCCAAACAATAGTCCAATCTATGATCTGGCGACTGTGCCTGAAGGCTGTGTTGCGGTTTCTATTTATGGTGATGTAGTCCGTTTTAGCTGTTCTGATTCTAAACAGTCGATTACTTCTGACGTTATGCTTCAGAATAATCAATATGATTTTCGTAGCGTCATAGCTAAAGGAAATGATATTTGGGTGCTATCACATGAAGGAACCCTGATTCATTTTCCATTGATGAAGACATACACAGTTCCACAAGATCTTTATTCCAAGATGGTCGAACTCAATGATGACTGTCTTCTACTTCAAGCCATTCGTAACCTCTATCTGTTTTCTCGCAAATCTGGCACAATCACGCATCAGGAGCCTCTTTCTTCACCGCTTTCATGCATGGCTGTCCATAAGGGATTAGGTCATCTGTTCTTCACTAATGGCAAACAGGCCATGATCGATGCTTCTGGTAAGTTGACCGAAGTGACTTCCAGCGTCAAAGACGTGGTCACAACCTGTCTCTTTGATGATGATGACCGTTGTTATATGGGTACGAACCGTGGTGCTATCTACTGTGTGCGTCAGGGAGATATTATTAATCTGATTGCGCATACATCCGCTGTTAGCGATATGAAGCTCATTGGTAAAGACGTACTCATTACGTCTTCTTATGACCATACGGTAAAGATATGGAATCTTCCCAAACTGCAACTTGAAGACACGAACAATAAGGCTTATGTTTCTGCTGGGAAAACCGATGCTTCTGCAGGACTAGTCGAAAATGAATGGGTAGTTCCTGCTTCATTCGAATACGACGGCTGGCCTCTCGCTCTTAGCTTAAGCGCTGATAACCATGTCCTCTGGATAGGTACCAGTACCGGCCAGATTACCACTTTGCCTGCCTCAGTTGATTACCTGGCCCAACAGGTACAGAAACAGGCCAGAAGTCTAACTTCACGCGAATGGCAGACCTATATCGGACAGGTTTCTGAGCCTATCGACTTCAAGAATGTCAAATTCTAACCTATGACACGAGCTATGAAAAAACTCATGAAGGTCTGTTCAATACTGACTGCCCTTTTGCTTCTGCTGCCAGTGTCTTTTGTCTCAGCACAGACATCGCATAAGAATGCTGAACTCCTTGTACAGGGTCAGGGCGTCGGTATCCCATATTTCCGCAATTTTTCGTCGAAAGAGTATTCGGCACATGCGCGCAACTTTGATGTGGTGTGCGATTCCGTCGGTCATGTCATCTTCGCCAACTTTGAGGGACTTCTGATTTATGATAATGTGCGTTGGAAGACCCTGCATACTCCGGGCATTTCACGTATTACCAAACTTTATACGGCCCAGGATGGAACCATCTGGTTTGGAGGTTTCAACGTATTAGGCTATTTACGCGATCTGGAACCAAAGTATCTTGTTTCAGATGCTGACAATATTCACAATATTGATGAGATTGATCATATATTCGAGCGTTCTGGTAGCGTCTATATTCATACACTCACCCAACAGACCTATCGTGTGTCTAACGATACCATTGTGCCAGATAATCTGATTTTCGATGATTCGTTGTCCGAAGAATGGAATGGCCATAAGGTAGTAGATAAGCTGCATCCGACGCCTTCTTTGACCCTTAGGGTATTAGAGGGAGTAGGTATCGCTTCATTTGATCAGAATGATCATCTTCGTGGAATCACTTCCACCGAATCCGGTTTGTGCAGTAGTACGGTCAATGCGCTTGCCTTCGATGGCATCTCTTCTGTCTGGGGTGCTACAGAGAACGGATTGTTCCGCATGAGTGTTGGTAATCCGTTTGCCTTCTTCCGAACCACTGAAGGTTTGAAAGGAGAGATCTGTTCCATCTTACCTTCAGAAGGTACCGTCTATGTAGGTACTATGTCGGGTATCTTCAAGCTTCAGGAAAATCACTTTATTAGCATGTCTGACATTGAGCGTGCTTGCTGGATGCTGGATTGTCTGGGTCAGAATCAGTATGTTGCGGCTACTTCTGCCGGACTCTTCGTATTCACCGAACACAAATACCGACAGCTTTCGGTGCGTAATACACTCTCTGTACTTGCTTTATCAAATGGTGATTTTCTCACGGGTGAACTCGACGGCATTCATTGTGTGCATCCTGATGGCACTCAAAAGCTCATAGCACCGATTTCTCGTGTTACAGAATTCAGGCTTAATGAGGATGGATCTGTGGTTGCGAAGACCATTGATGGCGAAGTGTTCAAACGGCCAGCTGGAAGTACAAACTTTGAGAAGGTCGATCTCAATGGCCAACGTATCCTGTTCAATTATATCGATCCTGAAGGTCTGATCTGGCAACCTGCTGATCGTGGCTTAGGTGTTCGTGTTACCGATGCAGAGGGTAATGAAATTGAGCAGCTCAATGCCTGGCTCCATGCGCTTTCTACTTATACTATTAATACTATAGCCTTTGATGGTAATGTCGTCTGGCTCGGTACACAGGACGGTATCATCCGTCTGAACCGTAAGTATGTATATACGCATTCTCCTGCTCAGACAGCCGTCTATGTGCGCGATTTCCAGATGGATCGTCGTGATGTCTCCGTTACCTTCTCTACTCGAAAGAATGACCCTATCGGTGATATCCTCTATAGTTATCGCCTTGGAGCAGATCAGAGCTGGTCAGATTGGGATGGCGATCAGACTATCACCTTCTTCAATCTTACCTATGGCAATTATGAGCTTGTGGTTCGTGCCAAGGATATTTTCGGAAACATCTATGAGTCGGCTCCTTATCCTTTCTATGTTCCTTTCCCGATCTTCCTGCGCTGGTATGCCATTCTTTTCTACATTTTCCTGCTTTTGCTGATTGGCCGACTGGTCAATGACTATCGCATTCGTAAGTTCAGAAAAGAGCAGATCCGTCTTGAAAAGATTGTCCGTGAGCGCACTCAACAGGTCGTTGAGCAGAAGAACGAGATTGAAGAGAAAACCCTCCGTCTTGAAGATACGCTCAAGGAGCTGAAAGAGACCCAAGGTGAATTGTTGCGTCAGGAGCGCGAAGCCACTGTGGGTAAACTGACCAAGGGCCTCATTGACCGAATCCTCAATCCGCTGAACTATATAAACAACTTCTCACATCTTTCTGTAGGTTTAGCAAAAGATCTGAAGGCTGACATAGAAGACGAACAGGAAAACATGTCAGCAGAAAATTTTGAAGATGCGCAGGATGTACTTCAGATGCTCGACTCCAACCTCTCTAAGATCGAACAGCACGGACTCTCCACCACGCGCATTCTGAAAGCCATGGAAGAACTGTTGCGTGACCGTAGTTCACAGCTGGTAGAGGTTGATCTTGGTCAGTTGTGTGATCAGGCCGTAGAAGTCTTTCGTAAGTATAGGGCTGAAGAGTTCAATAAGTCTGGCATCGAAGTAGAGTGGGAGAGACCTACCTTCCCTGTTACCGTCATGGGTATGTCCACCCAGTTGGTTCAGACTATTACCAGCTTGCTCTCTAATGCCGAATACGCCTTACTCAAGCGAAAGGAGAGTGCCGGTGCCGACTATAAACCAGTCATTCATGTGCAGGTCATTTCTGATGAGCAGCATCATCTTCACATCTATGATAATGGAATTGGTATGGAAGAAGGCATCATAGACAAGATCTTCGATCCGTTCTTCACCACCAAACCTACGGCCGAAGCCCCTGGTGTAGGTCTTTACCTGAGTCATGACATTATACAGAACCACAACGGCTCTATTAGCGTCACTTCAAAGAAAGACGAATACACAGAATTTGTAATTACCCTCCCAAAAATCTCATAATCTTATGGAACAGAATACAAGCAAGCAGATTGAGTTGTTACAGCAGCGTGTCGAAAAGCTTAGTAACCAGCTACGCGAACAAGAAAAGATGGCCTCACTGGGTCAGCTTAGTGCCGGCATTGCCCATGAGATTCAGAATCCGCTCAATTTCGTTATTAACTTCAGTAAAATGTCTGAGAGTTTGATCCGTGACCTGAGCGATACACTCAAGGACCTGGCCGATGCTAAGGATGATGCAGAGCGTGAAGACTTGCAGGAGGAGCTTAATGATATTATGGCCGACCTGAAAGTCAATATGCAGAAGATTCAGGAACATGGCAATCGAGCCATCAGCATCATCCGCAACATCCTGTTGCAGAGCCGTGGCAAAGAGAACGAATTCCTGCCTACTGACATTTCGCACCTTGTGCACGAGTATGTATGGCTTTCTTACCATGCTATGCGTGCCAATGACAAGTCGTTTAATATTACGATTAACGAGCGCTACCCTGAGCAGATGCCACAGTATATGGTCATTCCACAAGACCTCTGCCGTGCGGTACTCAACGTAATGAACAATGCCTGTTATACGGTGCGTGAGCGTGCACAGAAAGCAGAAGATGACTATAAACCCTCCATCGATATCTGCGTGTCAGAAGTCGATAACCGCCTGGAGATTGCCATACAGGACAATGGTATGGGTATGAGCGAAGAGACACAGCATAAGCTTTTCCATTCCACTTTCACCACCAAGCCGCTCGGACAAGGTACCGGTTTAGGAATGCAGATTACCTGGGACATTATCATCAACAAGCACAAGGGGGCTATACGTGTTTCCAGCGAAGAGAATGTAGGTACCTGCGTTACCTTCAGCATTCCCGCCAAAGCCGTCAAATAATCTTTTAGAAAGATGCATAAGCTCTTTATTATATTAGCACTCCTTCTTCTGTCGCCTGCCGTTATAGGCACTCAGTTGTTTGCTCAGGCACAACAGCAGTCAGCTACAGCCGACATTTTGGATCAGGCCTTACATCTTTATGATGTAGGTCAGTTCGAAGAGTGCCGTGAGTTGCTTCAAGCACATGAACATGAGTTCTCTGGCTCTCAGCGTGTCTCTGTCTATCGTATGCTCTGCCTCATCAGTATGTACTATGATGAGATCGCCCAGAGTGAGCGCTATGCCGACATGCTGCTCCGTCAGGATCCGTTCTATACGGCCTATAATGAGAATCCGCGTTTCCGAGATCTGATAGAGAAACTCAAGAAAGGCGAATCTACGATCAGTACGGCTTCACAGCAGTCAGAATCGCTTGACGAGGCTCCTGTACCTGTCACGCTGATCACCCGTCAGATGATTGAGATGTCTGGTGCACGTAACCTCCAGGAACTTCTGGCTCTCTTTGTGCCCGGTGTTTCCATCATCGAGGGGCAGGAGACCAATTTAGCCATGCGTGGTGTCTATAGCCAGAACCAGGAAAGCATCCTTTTCATGCTCGATGGCCATCGTCTGAACAGTCAGTCCTCTAATACTGAGGCTCCTGATTTCCGTACTTCATTAGATAAGATCCAGCAGATTGAGGTGCTCCGAGGTCCTGCTTCTTCGCTTTATGGCAATGTCGCGCTGACGGCTGTAGTCAATATCATTACACGTCGAGGTTCTGAAATCGATGGCCATTCTCTCACTTTCGCAGGAGGCAAGAACCAGACCATTGGCGGTACCTATTTATATGGTAAGGGTAATCTCACACAGGATGTTATGGCCTGGGCTTCGTTCTACAACTCCAAAGGAGAGCCGGTTACATACGATGCAATAGTATCGTCTATTGATTATGTCAAAGAAGATGGCAGTTGGGTATATAAACATGATAATTGTGGTCAAAATACCCGTTATGTCGGTGGTTTCAACCACAAACCGGCTTTCGATATAGGACTACGTTGCCGATGGGATGATCTGACTTTCCTTTTTTCAGCACAGCAGAGTAAGCGAACACCTTATTATAGTCAGATAGCCTCTGGCGATATTTTCGAATACGATGATTATGCCACCTATCGTGGTTCGTCCCCAGGAACGTCACGCACACAGTATATGGCTTCAGTCGATTATGAACATAAATATGACAATTTTTCGTTGAAAATGTCAGGCTATGGCATGATCGAAGACTCTCAGCTCTACAATGTTTTAGGCGATAGCATAAATTCTTTGCTTGGTACTTTTCTCAATATGCTGATTTTGGGTGAGAGAGAGCCAATTTTGGCTGCATTAGATGGTGATTATGGCCCTTTCGTTAATTATATTTTAGAAAATAAACCCAATGTCCAAACGCGCGGAGTATGGCAGAGTGTTAACTGGAGCAGCAAGACTTTCGGTGGTAGTGCTCAGATAGGTTTTAACTATAAGGCGGGAAAACAACGTGGCAACTTACTGGCTGGTATTCAGTATGACTATTTTAATTTGCCAGAGGGTTCCTTTGTATTAGGTCATCATTACTCTGAGATTTCAGGGATCTCACTTGCCGCTATCCAACAGGGTGACGAACAGACCCTTTCTGCCTTCCTTCAGATGAAGCATTACTTCACAGATAAGCTCATCTTTAACGGTGGATTCCGCTTCGATCATAAGGCACGTATCAATAGCGAGCGACTGAGCAGTTTCTCGCCACGAGTCACCCTGATCTGGCAACCTGTTTCATATTTTACGGCCAAACTCGGCTATGCCCATTCGTTTGTCGATGCGCCTTATATCTATCGTGCCAGCCGTATTGCGCTTTATCGAGGTGAAGACCTGAGAGCCGAAAAGATGGATGCATTCCAGCTCACCGCTACAGCCAATCTGCCACAGCTGAATCTTCGTGTCGAGAGTAACCTCTTTTACAACCATGTAGATAATGTGGTCTTCATGGATGTCTCTAATTTGGATAACGAACAGGGTGTCATTGTCAATAGTGGTAAGATCAATACTGTTGGCTTTGAGAATGTCATTGAATATCATGCGCCACGCACGTTGGTAAATGCCAATTTTACATATCAGAAAGCTACTTCGGTTGGAGGTTTCCCCTATGTACATGGTCGTGTCTGCAATGTGCCTAATACGCTGGCCAATCTGACAGCCTCCCGCATCCTTTTTGACCATGACCGATTTGGCTCTATGTGGGTTCGTGGCAATATGCACTATCAGGGTAATATCTATATGCTCAAGATGAATGTGCTCGAATCTTTTGCAAAATATTTCAAGCAGCATCAACAGAAAGATGAAATACAATTGTCTGATGATGATATGTACCCCAACGAACTTCAGAATCCTGTGTTTACCGCCAACCTTGGCCTTGACTGGAAGTGGCATAATCTGAAGTTCAGCTTTGACTGCTATAACCTCTTCAACGCGCAGTATAAAGCCGGAGGAATGCTTCTTGATGCCGTTCCGCAGATGAGTCGCAGCTATATGGCTAAGATTAATATTAAACTCTAAATAATACTCCTGACGTTTGAGAAAAATCATCTCTATACTGTTCCTGCTTGTCTCTGTCAGCGCCTTCTCTGCCGAACGTGCTGACAGTCTCTTGATGCGTTATCTGAGAGGAGAGGGGCTTGTTTCCTATCCGGCTCAGAACGTTTCTATCTATACCAATGGCCACGATAAGTTCGAAGCGCTGATAAGTGATATCGATCAGGCTAAGCATCGTGTCTGGATCGAATATTTCATCTTTGCCAGCGATAGTATCGGCACCCTCGTCATGAATCATCTGGTGCAGGCGGCTCAGCGTGGCTGTGATGTGCGTGTCGTCACCGATTATTACAAAGACCGTGAGCGTCATTACAACATGGGCCGACCTGAGTATGCCGATTCTCTGGCACAGTTAGGTGTTGACTTCCAGATGTTCGACCGTTACAAGCACCTGTGGTTCAATCACGTCTGCCGTGATCACCGCAAGATAGTCAATATCGATGATTCTATCGGTTACATCGGTGGTCTTAATATTGCTGATTACTACATCGTAGGCAAACCCGCTTTTGGTGGCTGGCGCGATACACATGCACGCATCACAGGTCCTGCCGTAGAGGGCCTGGCCAAGCTTTTCCATACGCAATATGCAGCCAGTGGAGGTTCTCGTCCTTATACTTTCAATGAGGGAGGCAACAATTCCTCACTTCTCACTCCTCACTCCTCATTACCTTCTGTCGTCTATTTCGAGCGCGTCCACAACGGTGGTTACCAGAAACAAGCCGAGACACGCAATGCCATCATTGCAGCTTTCGATGCCGCTCGTGACACCATCCGTCTTGTCTCACCTTACCTGTTGCCGACACATACCGTACGTCAGGCCATGATACGAGCGCTTGACAGGGGAGTGTACATGGAAGTGCTTTTCAGCAAGGTGGGCGACTCACCCATGCTCTCATACGGCAATTATCATTTTGCCAAGCGCCTCCTCAAGCACGGTGCACACATCTTTTTATATAAAGGCAAGTTTCACCACAGCAAGATCATGATGATCGATGGTCAGGTCAGCATGGTGGGTTCGGCCAATCTGAACAGCCGCTCGCTCAAATGGGATTATGAAGCCTCCTCCTTTATCTTCAATCCGGAGGTCACCCGTGAACTGAATCAGATTTTTGCCGAAGACAAACTCCAATGCGATACCTTCTCCATTCCCTACTACAAGGAGAATTATTCATACGGTTTTCGATGCAAAGGTTGGTGGATTGATAGGTTTTTTACACCAATTTTATAAATTTTGCGACCGAAATTGCAGTTTTTATAACAAATGTTTGGTGAAACTGAAATTTTTGTGTAAATTTGCACCCCGTAAATGAAATCAAATCTCTAGAATGAGTCAGTTAATTATCCCTGAAGACTATAAGTCAGCCCTCGACCTTAAGCAGACCGAGCAGGCTATCAAGAAAATCAAGGACTTCTTTTTGCAGAGCCTGAGCACCGAGCTTCGTCTCCGTCGCGTCACAGCTCCTCTTTTTGTGTTGCGAGGTTTAGGTATGAACGATGACCTTAATGGAGTAGAGCGTGCCGTCAACTTCCCAATCAAAGATATGGATGAAGCCAGAGCCGAGGTGGTTCACTCATTGGCTAAGTGGAAGCGCAATACTTTGGCCGAATACAAGATTGATCCGGGTTTTGGCATCGTTACCGATATGAATGCCATTCGTGCCGACGAAGAGCTTGATAATGTACATTCACTCTACGTCGATCAGTGGGACTGGGAGCGTGTCATGGTCAAAGGTGAGCGTAATATCGCTTTCCTTAAGAAGATCGTACGCAAGATCTATAGCGCCATTCTTCGCACCGAATTCTATATCTGCGAGACTTATCCTTCTATCAAGCCATTCCTTCCAGAAGATATCTTCTTTATTCATTCAGAGCAGTTGCGTCAGATGTATCCTGACATGACTCCAAAAGAGCGTGAAGATGCCATCTGTAAGAAGCATGGCGCCGTCTTCATTATGGGCATTGGCGGTAAGTTGGCCGACGGTAAGGAACATGATCTGCGCGCTCCTGACTATGATGACTGGACCACTGAGAATGAAGAAGGCTTCCTCGGTTTGAACGGTGACCTTCTTGTATGGTATCCTGTCCTCAATCGTGCCATGGAGCTTTCTTCTATGGGTATTCGTGTCGATCCGGAGGCACTCCTTCACCAGCTGAAACTCACCGGTAAGGAAGACCGTGTTTCGCTCTTCTTCCACAAGCGTTTGCTCGAGGGCGAGTTGCCACTCTCTATTGGTGGTGGCATTGGTCAGAGCCGTCTCTGCATGGTGCTTCTCCACAAGGCTCACATCGGTGAGACCCAGTCGAGCATCTGGCCGGAAGAGATGCGTTGCAAGTGCCACGAAGCTGGCATTGCCCTGATCTGATCATCATCATCTCATTGAAAAGCGAACTTCTATCATAAACACCCCCGCCACAAGCAATCTGTGACGGGGGTGTTCTGTATCATTAACTTGATATTCTTCTCAGACACTTACATGTTTGAAGTACCACCTTTCTTGACTGGGTCGCAGGTGAGACCCACACCGAGCTTCTTGAAGATCTTACGATCAACGTCCGAGAGCATCACGGTGCAATGTACCTGACAGCCGCGGAGCTTAGGCAACTGGGCAAGGGCCTGACGGCAGCGATCGTCATGCTGGCTGAGTACGCTCAGGGCTACGAGTACTTCGTCGGTATGCAGACGAGGATTGTGGCCACCCAGATATTCTACCTTGGTCTTCTGTATTGGTTCGATCATCTCCTGAGGGATGAGCTTGAGCTCATGATCGATCTCGGCCAGATACTTCATTACATTAATAAGGAGTGCGGCGCTACAGCCAAGCAGCTCGCTGCTGTGAGCGGTGATGATGGTTCCGTCTTCGAGCTCCATGGCAGCAGCAGTGTGACCGGTCTGTTCTTTGATCTCGCGTGCTGATACAGTGGTCTTACGGTAAGCGGTGTTGATGCCTGCCTGCTTGAAGAGAAGCGCAATCTTGCTGACTTCATGTTCGTTGCCATCGCCATCAGCCATGTGATTGAGTGCGGTGAAGTAACGGCGGATGATCTCGTCTTTAGAAGCTGTGCAGCAGACATCGTCGTTGCTGATACAGTAACCCACCATATTGACACCCATATCGGTAGGCGACTTGTATGGGTTCTCGCCGTAGATGCCTTCGAACAGCGCGTTGAGCACTGGGAATACCTCGATGTCACGGTTGTAGTTGATGGCAATCTTGCCGTATGCATCCATGTGGAATGGGTCGATCATGTTGATGTCGTTCATGTCGGCCGTAGCTGCCTCGTATGCAATGTTGACCGGGTGCTTGAGTGGGAGGTTCCAGACAGGGAAAGTCTCGAACTTGGCATAACCGGCGGTGATGCCACGCTTGTGCTCGTTATAGAGCTGGCTGAGACATACGGCCATCTTGCCGCTACCAGGACCAGGGGCGGTGACGATGACGAGTGGGCGAGAGGTCTCTACGTAATCGTTCTTACCGAAGCCCTCATCAGAGTCGATGAGTGCCACGTCATGTGGATAACCCTCGATGGTGTAATGATAATAGGCCTTGATGCCCATACGTTCCAGCTTCTGTCGATAGGTGTCGGCACTGCTCTGACCGTTGTAATGGGTGATGACTACCGAACCTACCATGAAGCCACGATTCATAAATTCGGTGCGCAGACGCAGTACGTCCATGTCGTAAGTGATGCCGAGGTCCTGACGTACCTTATTCTTCTCAATATCCAATGCACTGATGACGATGACGATCTCAATCTGATCGCTCAACTGCTTGAACATGCGAAGTTTACTGTCTGGCTGGAAACCTGGGAGAACACGGCTGGCATGATGGTCATCGAAGAGTTTGCCGCCTAATTCGAGGTAGAGTTTGTTGCCGAACTTGGCAATACGCTCCTTAATATGCTCTGATTGGATTCGGAGATATTTGTCGTTATCAAATCCTATTTGCATAGCAGTATTATATAAAGTAGTTTAAAACAAAATAACGCGTGCAAAATTACTAAAAATTATTCAATTTAACAAATAAATGTCAGTTTTTTTTTGATTTCGTCGAAATACAGGGGTGATTTCGTCGAAATCTATTTTTATATGTTTGCGTTTTGCTGTTACTTTGCAGCGTCAAAAAAACAAAAGCTTTGACGCTGATCAACGAAATTAACATCTAAACTTAAACGATATGAACAAGACAATGTTTCTCGGCCTCGCGCTGACCGCAATGACCACACAAGTAGTAATGGCAAGCAATGCACCAGCTGAAGCTCCTGCACAGAGCATAGAGCTCACCGGTTGTGTAATTGACTCTCTGACACAGGAAGGCGAACCTATGGCAACCCTCCGCGTCTGGAAGGCTGGCGTGAAGCAGGAGAACGATAAGGCAGCAGCCATGGGTACTACCGATATCAATGGCCGGTTTAATCTGACTTTGAAGAACAAGGGTCAATATACTTTGCTCATCACCAGCATCGGACGCACCCCTATCACCCGTGAGTTTACCGTCAGCAGTGGCCAGAAACACCTTGATCTTGGTACCATGCTGATCAGCGAGTCGGCACAGAGCCTTGAAGATGTAGTCGTAGCCGTGCAGAAGCCACTGGTCAGGATGGATGGCGAGAAGATAGCCTACAGTGTGGCCGATGATCCTGATGCCAAGACCAATACCCTCATTGAGATGCTGCGTAAGGTGCCTATGGTAACCGTCGATGGTGAGGACAATATCCAGGTCAATGGCAGTTCGAACTTCCAGATCTATATGAATGGCAAACCCAGCGCCATGCTCAGCGGCAATCCGAAGGAGACCCTGAAGGCCATCCCTGCACAGAGCATCAAGAACATCGAGGTGCTCGCCAATCCGGGTGCCAAGTACGATGCTGAGGGCGTCGGTGGCATTCTCAACTTCGTGACCGATGTCAAGACCGGTATGGAAGGATACACCGGAAGCGTAGGCCTACAGGCAGGTAACCGCACCAATGGCGGCAACGTCTATGTCATGACACAGAAGGATAAGCTCACCCTCTCGGTCAATGCCAGCGAGATGTATCTTAACACCCCAACGGTAGAAAACACCAACGTGCGCGAGAACCTTTTAGATGGTTCGACGATGACCAATACGACCAGCATGGACGGAGGGAGCAACATCCTTTTTGC
>DCIF01000149.1 GCA_002315795.1 Bacteroidales bacterium UBA1733 | reverse complement strand
CCATTGACATCAGTGCATACCAGCATGAGTTGACATTGGTAGCCTTAGAGTCGTTGATATACTGCACGCCATCTACAACACCACACTTCTCCAGTCGATGCTCTACACCCTTGAATGTCGCCAATGCCTTACGGATCTGTTCTTTCTTAAGACCACTCAAACGCGCTGAGAGCGTAGCGGCCATGGTGTTGTATAGGTTGTGCGGACCAGGCAATGGCAGTTCATCCAGCGGAATCTCGGTCGTATCCACGCTCATTGCAGCGTCAAGCACATTGATCACCAGATTGCCGTCTTTGATGTATGCACCTGGCACCAGAGGCTTTTCTCCCATTTCTTTCAGGCTCATGCCTGTGAATGGAGTCAACTGTGCTTTCAGTGGTTCGATGTGTCCGCTGAAAGGATAGATACGTGCTCCGTCTGGCATCGTAAGATCCGGACGCTCATTATTGGTGCCAGTATAATCCAGACCATTTACAGGAGCCTTCAGTCGGCGCTCAATCTCCTCAACGACGATCGGATCACCATTCCAGTAGATGACGGTGTCTTCTGCTGTCTGGTTCTGTACGATGCGTAACTTTGAGTTGATGTAGTTCTGCATCTGATGGTCGTAACGGTCCATGTGATCAGGAGTGATATTCATGATCACAGCGATGTTGGCATGGAACTTATACATGTTGTCCAGCTGGAAGCTTGAGAGCTCAATCACATAATAGTCGAAGTTCTCTGTAGCTACCTGCAGTGCCAATGACTTGCCTACATTGCCTGCCAATCCGACATTCAGACCAGAGGTTTTCAGGATATGGTAGGTCATCATCGTAGTGGTAGTCTTACCGTTTGATCCCGTGATACAAATCATCTTGGCATCTGTATATCGACCGGCAAACTCAATCTCGCTGATGATTGGGGTCCCCTGAATCATCAGCTTGACGATCAGCGGTGCTGTCAAAGGAATACCTGGCGACTTGATTACTTCGTCAGCATTCAGAATGAGTTCCTCAGTATGCGGATGTCCTTCCTCGTAGGGAATCTCATATTGCTCTAAAAGGGCCTTGTACTTGTCCTTAATAGGAGACATGTCCGAAAGGAACACGTCAAAACCCTTTACTTTGGCTAGAACGGCAGCACCTGCGCCACTCTCACCGCCACCTAATACAACTATGCGCGACATTGTTGTTTCGTTATTTATATTGTTTTATTGTTATGTTTTTTCTCGAAAACGCATCCTTGTTATCGAATCTTCAGCGTCATAATGGCAAACGATGCCAGAATGATGGTCAGAATCCAGAAACGTGCAGTTACCTTATTCTCATGGAACGAACTGCGCGGCCATTTCAGCATGATCTTATCCATCTTGCGGAGCTGTGACAGTTGTTCCGGCTTCAGACGGAAAGCATCATGAATAGGAGCACGGTTCACAAATCTGAATTTCTTACCGATGCGATTACCCTTTCTGGCAATGAAATTCTGTCCGAGTACAGAAACGCTCTCAATAAGGAAGACGAAGCAGATAATTGGGATCAGCAGTTCCTTGTGGATAATCACAGCCACGACCGCAATAATACCACCGATAGGCAATGAGCCCGTATCTCCCATGAAGATCTGTGCGGGATAAGCATTATACCACAAGAAGCCGACCAGTGCTCCTACGAAAGCCATAATAAACACCACGAGCTCCTGTGATCCTGGAATGTACATGATGTTAAAATAGTTGGCATAAGTGATATGACTGCTGAAATAAGCCAGCAATCCTAAGGCGACGCACATAATGGCGGAATTACCTGCGCATAGACCGTCCATGCCGTCATTGAGGTTCGATCCATTGCTCACGGCCATCATGACAAAGGTAGTCATACAGACGAAGAACACCCAGCCAGCGGCCTGCTGCCAACTACCCATCCAGCTGAAGAGCGCTGCATAATCCAGGTTGTGATCTTTGATGAATGGCAATGTAGTAACGGTCGATTTTATCAGCTCTCCGCCTTCGCGTACCACTGCATCAGGAGAAATCCAAAGCACCAGTCCCACTCCTAACCCTAAGGCTGCCTGTCCAATCAGTTTCATGATCGGACGCATACCATTCTTGTTCTTTTCCTTATAAGCATCACTGGCACCATAGAACTCGCTGATCACCTGCATCCACTTAGGCAACGTAGCATACTGTTTGCTATGGCCCTTGAGATAGTCATCCATAAATCCAAGGAATCCCAGCCAGACCGTAGTGACCAGCATCATAATCATATAGATGTTGCGCAGACGTCCCATCAGCAGACAGGGAACCAGTGTTGCAACGATGATGATGATGCCACCCATCGTCGGTACACCACGCTTCTCTACACCAAATGGATCAATTTCAGCATTGCGCTGAGCTTCGACACGGTTCTTGCGACGTGCATAGCGGATAAACCATTCGCCGAACATCATAGAGATGACCAACGCCAGAATCAGTGCCGAAATGGCACGAGTCGAGATATATTCCCACATACCTGCACCAGGTATGTTGAATGTTTCGTCGAGGTATCTGAAGAAATAATAGAGCATTGTATCAGTTGTTTATTCCCATTGCCTCACGGACTACCTCATGGTCGTCAAAATGATGTTTCACTCCCTGAATGATCTGATAGTCCTCATGTCCCTTTCCTGCCACCAGGATCACATCACCCTGCTGTGCCAGCATGACTGCTGTGCGGATTGCTTCTTTTCGGTCACAGATCGTGATGGCCTTAGCGCGTAGTTCTTCGTTGTCCAAACCTGCCTGCATATCCTTCAGGATCTCCTCTGGTTCCTCAAAACGAGGATTGTCAGAGGTCAGTACCAGTCGGTCACTGCGTAGTGCCGCTTCCTTTGCCATGATCGGACGCTTACCCTTATCACGGTTGCCGCCACATCCAACTACCGTGATGATCTTGCCAGTTGACTTCGTGTCGAGAATTTCACGTATCGTTCCTAAGACGTTGATCAGTGCATCTGGTGTGTGTGCATAGTCGATGATAGCGCTAAAGCCCTTAGGCGAGCGGATACTCTCAAAACGGCCATTGACCGGCACGAGCTCAGACATCTTGACCAAAAGGTCCTCGTGTGTGATGCCCAGGTCACGGCCCTCATTCTTTGCATTCTCCAGTATCTCACAGGCTGCAGAATAAACGGCAATCAGGTTCGAAGCGTTGAAACGACCCACGAAGTGTGTCTGCACTTCCTGTCCTTCCAGCATGAGCGACATCCCTTCAAAATCCTCTTCTACGATACGTGTCGTATAGTCGGCCATCGAACGTACACTGTAGAGTTTTCTGCGAGCACGTGTATTCTGAAGCATCACCTCGCCATTTTTGTCATCGAGATTGCTGATGGCAAAAGCCTCCTTTTTCAAACCGTCAAAGAATGATTTCTTCGCCTTGAGATAGTTCTCTACCGTCTTGTGATAATCCATGTGATCACGCGTCAGATTTGTGAAGAT
>DCIF01000105.1:6474-6914 GCA_002315795.1 Bacteroidales bacterium UBA1733 | reverse complement strand
GCAAAACCCTTTTGGCAATAGGCCTGACCTTTCGCATCTACACCTTCCAATCCAGGGACGATGCTTCCGTCTTCAGTCGTAGCATAAACTTCACCGGCTTGCTGATATTGTGCAACCGAAACTAAATCTGTGCAACTTCTTGCACCTAAGAGGTAGGTTACCTGTGCACCCTGCTGCTTCAACATAAAGCCCGTCTCAAGCAATGGCGCTACACCAACACCTCCTCCAATCAGGAGAAAACTTCCCTGCTTTGGCTCCAGCGTAAAGCCATTACCTAAAGGATAAACTATATTGAGGAGTTCCCCTGTCTGAAGCGTGGCCAGCTGATTAGTACCATTGCCAGCACGCTGGATAAGTAGCCATAGTTCGTTCTTCTCACGGTCAATGCGGTGTATTGAAATAGGGCGACGCAAGAAGACCTTAGGCTCACCATCTACACG
>DCIF01000105.1:3640-6314 GCA_002315795.1 Bacteroidales bacterium UBA1733 | reverse complement strand
TTTAAACGTAATAACATCCCAATTATTGCGAGAAGTGCGCTCACAGCGTAATTATTGCGATTTTTATTTTATGCATTTTACGTTGTTTAATATAGTGACTTTTATCACTATGTACACATAGTTACCAACACTCTCCTTACAAGTAACCAGACTAAACAAATTGTTGTCAAATTATAATCAATAATATCTAACTTACTAATATACATCATTTTATACACATCACAAAATATAATATTTTAGCTATATACATAATTATTCTTATGGATCCACTCGTAATATTCACAAAACAAACAAATAGAGCAACTTAAATCGTTGATTTTTCGTGTTTTATAGTCAAGCGATTTTTTGTATATTTTATACATTCACAAAATCGGTCACTCATCACTCCTTCTATATATTTCTCATCATTCGCCAACCGAATTTTGTATATTTTATGTATTTTTGGCACTCCTTAGAAAACCCTTGTTTTTTCCTATATTTTGGCAAATTACAACTTCTTTAGCCAATTTCAGCTCGTGCGAACATTTTTTATATAAAAGATTTGGCATTCTCATTTTTTTTGCCTATTTTTGCAGCCTAACATTCAAAGAGAATTCACATGAACATTTCCGAGTTCACAGATATATTCCTTCCTCACCTACTCTCGCATTACATAGACGGCGAACTACCCTTCCACTCGCTGGTCGATGTTGATATCTGGAAGCAGGTATTCCCTGAGGAAAAAGACGTCAGAGACAGCAGCCACATACTCTGGTATCAGATCCAGTTCAACAGCTTTGAACTGAAGGATGGCACACTTCTTCTCACCTACACCCTGCCCGAACCAAGTCAGGTCAATAAAGCCAAGTTTGCCGGTATCCGTCTAAACCGCGCCACCAACGAAGCTGTCTATTATGTGCTCTACAAACCGAAGTACTACGATGATCAGTGGGACATCTGGTACCTGCCACTCCCCCAGGGCAAGCAGAAGATGAAGATGGAGTTTAAGTGCAAGATTGACGGCACCAGCAGTTTGCGCAACTTCGTTTTTACCGTGCAACAACTCAAGTTCGACAGTGAAGATTACGGCACTACCTTCATGGATGTACTTAAGCGCCGTATGAAAGACGCCATCTCTTCTCAAGACTAAACCTATGCTCTTCGATCTGCAATCAGAATATCGACCGATGGGCGATCAGCCTGAAGCCATCCGTCAGCTGTCTGAAGGAGTGCTTGAGGGCAACCCTGCGCAGACGCTCTTGGGTGTCACGGGCTCTGGCAAGACATTCACCATGGCCAATGTCATTGCACAGACGCAGAGGCCGACGCTGATTCTAAGTCATAACAAGACCCTGGCGGCACAGCTGTACAGTGAGATGCGCGCATTCTTCCCAAACAACCAGGTGGAGTATTTTGTCAGCTATTATGACTACTATCAGCCTGAGGCTTACCTGCCGGCCAGCGACACCTACATTGAGAAAGACCTTGCCGTTAACATGGAGCTTGACCAGCTGCGTCTCTCCGCCTCTAACGCGCTACTCAGCGGCCGACGTGATGTCGTCGTGATCAGTTCTGTCAGCTGTCTCTACGGCATTGGCAACCCCGAGGATTTCCACGCTAACATGATCAACATCGAGGTAGGACAGATCATGGACCGTGACGAGCTCCTCCGCAAACTCCTCAACGCGCAGTACACCCGTAACGACGTGGCATTGCAGCGAGGCAACTTCCAATGCAAGGGCGAGACCGTCGATGTCTTCCTGGCCTCTACTGACGTCATTGTGCGTATTCACTTCTGCTTTGACGAGATTGAAGAGATAGAAACTCTGGACGTTATGACCGGCCACGTACTGCAGCATTTTGAGCAATACGTCATCAGTCCGGCCAACATCTTCGTTACTACCAAAGAGCGCCTTGACCGTGCCGTTGACGAGATCGCCGTTGACCTGGGGCACCAGATTGCGTTCTTCGAGAGTCAGGGAGAACCCGACAAGGCTGCGCGCATCAAAGAGCGTGTCACCTACGACCTTGAGATGATCAAGGAGGTGGGTTACTGCTCAGGTATCGAGAACTACAGCCGTTACTTCGATGGCCGTCCTGCCGGCTCTCGCCCGTTCTGTCTGCTTGACTATTTCCCGAAGGACTTTCTCCTCATCGTCGATGAGAGTCACGTCACCCTTCCGCAGATCCGCGCTATGAGTGGTGGCGACTTCCAGCGTAAGTCCAACCTCGTCAACTACGGCTTCCGCCTCCCATCAGCCATCGACAACCGTCCGCTGAAGTTCGAGGAGTTTGAGTCACTAACACCTTATACAATATATGTAAGCGCTACGCCTGCCGATTACGAACTGTCACGCTGTGAAGGTGTCGTGGCCGAACAGGTCATCCGTCCTACCGGATTGCTCGACCCAATCATCGAAGTACGTCCTTCTGAAAACCAGATTGACGACCTCATGGAAGAGATCCAGCAGACCATCGAAGCTGGTGAACGCACCCTCGTCACTACCCTCACCAAAAAGATGGCCGAAGAGCTCGACGAGTATCTGCGCGAGCATGGTGTGCGCTGTGCTTACATCCATAGCGACGTAGATACCCTGGACCGTGTGCGTATCATGGACGAACTGCGCGAAGGCGTGCACGACGTTCTGGTGGGTGTCAACCTCCTGCGTGAGGGCCTCGACCTCCCTGAGGTCTC
>DCIF01000105.1:1931-3595 GCA_002315795.1 Bacteroidales bacterium UBA1733 | reverse complement strand
AAGGAGGGCTTCCTCCGCAATGAGCGCTCGCTCACCCAGACCGTGGGTCGCTCTGCCCGTAATGTGCATGGCCGTGCCATCATGTATGCCGACAGCATCACTGGATCAATGCAGCGCACCATCGACGAGACCGAGCGCCGCCGCCTGAAGCAGATGCGGTACAACGAGGAGCACGGCATCACCCCTCGCCAGATCATCAAGCCACGCAAGTCGCTGCTCGATAATGAACAGTTGGCCGAGACCCGCGCTGCCTTCGAACAGCAGAAACATCCTGCCATGGTGGCAGATGAGACGCTGCTCTCTTATCACGCCTCAGATACCAACAAAGCTCAGAAAGAGACGCCTGAGATGCTCAAGGCCGAGATTGAACGCGCCAAGGAGAAGATGCTTGCCGCTGCCAAGGCCCTCGACTTCATGGAGGCAGCCAACCTGCGTGACTACATGCTCATGCTGACCGAAAAGTATGAGAAACTAACAAGATAACCATCAAATTCTATACTAAAAATGAGCGTAGAACCCTGCTAACCGCATTGCAGCGTGTTTGAAGTTCAATATTATCAACCAGGCCAGAGGCGCCACTAACCGCATTGGGGTCAGCCGAAAGCCACAACACTTATTATCACTATGAAGAGCGACATTGAAATCGCACGTGAATGCAAACTTGAGCGAATTGAGAAGATTGCCGAGAAGACAGGCATCGCCGTTGAGGACATCTACCCTTACGGCCACCACATCGCCAAGGTACCACTGAAGTACATCGACGAGGAGAAAGTCAAGAAGAGCAACCTCATCCTCGTGACCTCCATCTCGGCCACCAAGGCAGGTATCGGCAAGACCACTGTCTCTATCGGCCTCGACCTGGGTCTTAATAAGATTGGCAAGAACGCCATCGTCGTGCTCCGCGAACCCTCCCTCGGTCCATGCTTTGGCATGAAGGGCGGTGCAGCTGGTGGCGGCTATGCGCAGGTATTGCCTATGGAGAAAATCAACCTCCACTTCACTGGCGACTTCCACGCAGTCACCTCTGCGCATAACATGATTACAGCGTTGATGGACAACTACTTCTATCAGCGTCGCAAGGAGCTTCCACCGCTCAAGCAGGTGCTCTGGAAGCGCGTGCTCGACGTCAACGACCGTGGCCTACGCAAGATTGTCCAGAGCCTCGGCGGACTCAACAACGGCATCCCCGCAGAGAGTGGTTTTGACATCACCCCTGCTTCAGAGATCATGGCTATCCTCTGTCTGGCCACTTCGCGCGAAGACCTCCGTCGCCGCATTGAGAACATCCTCCTCGGCTACCGCTATGACGGCACTCCATTCACCGTCAAGGACATGGGTTGCGCCGGTGCTATCTGCGTTCTGCTCGAAGACGCCCTCATGCCAAACCTCGTGCAGACCACAGAGAATACCCCAGCCATCGTGCATGGTGGTCCGTTTGCCAACATCGCACACGGCTGTAACACCATCCTGGCCACCAAGATGGGCATGTCGTTGGCCGAATATACCGTCACTGAAGCAGGCTTCGGCGCTGACCTCGGCGCAGAAAAATTCCTCGACATCAAGTGCCGCAAGGCAGGCCTCTGCCCTAAGCTCACCGTCATTGTGGCTACCTGCAATGGCCTTAAGATGCACGGCGGTGTACCAGCAGACAAGATCAAGGAACC
>DCIF01000105.1:1252-1870 GCA_002315795.1 Bacteroidales bacterium UBA1733 | reverse complement strand
AATATCCAGGGCTTCGGCCAGACCGTCCTCGTGGCCTTCAACCGATTCGCCAATGATACTGACGACGAGATCCAGTGTCTCATTGACCACTGCCAGAACGACCTCGGCGTGCGCTGTGTAGTTAACGATGGCTTTGCTCACGGTGGCGAGGGCGCTCAGGAACTGGCAAAGGCAGTCGTAGAAACCATCGAGAACAATCCTTCACAGCCTACCCTCAACTTCACCTATCAGGACGACGAGACTCCTAAGGCCAAGATTGAGGCTGTAGCCAAGAAGATCTATGGCGCAGAGAGCGTCAGCTTCAGCGAGAAGGCAGTCAAGATGCTCCAGCTGGTGCACGACTCAGGTCTCGACCACTTCCCTGTCTGCGTAGCCAAGACCCAGTTCTCGTTTACTCCAGATCCGAAGCGCGTAGGTGCTCCTACCGGTTTTAACTTTGATATTCAAGATATTGTCATCAATCAGGGTGCTGAGTTCATCGTGGCTATTGCCGGCGAGATGATGCGCATGCCAGGACTTCCAAAGGTCCCAGCTGCAGAGCAGATTGACATTGATGAGAATGGCGTAATCTCGGGTCTGTCATAATTAATATAAAGAGATACAAGGGATTCAAGGGAT
>DCIF01000105.1:0-1156 GCA_002315795.1 Bacteroidales bacterium UBA1733 | reverse complement strand
CCCTTTTCCTTGCTTCCTGCACCTCCGGCCAGCAGGCAAAAGAAAACCCTGCTCCTGCCGAAGCAGAAGCAGAAGTAGCATACGTGGATACTCTCGCAGCTAATCACCCGGAGTATCTCCCTGAGATAGAGGTCGGTGCTGTGGCACCAGATTTTGCAGCTAACGATACTCTCGGTCAGACCATCCGTCTCTCAGACTTTGCCGGCAAGTGGGTGGTGGTAGATTTCTGGGCTTCCTGGTGTGGCGACTGCCGACGTGAGATGCCTGAGGTCATCGAACTCTTTGGCGAATATGATGGCCAGCAGATCAAGGGTGCAGACATCCAGTTCCTCAGTCACTCTTTTGACCGTGCTGCAGAAAACTGGAAGGCCTACCTCAACAAGGAGAACATGCCTTGGCCACAGATCAGCACCCTCGAGCCTAAGTGGAAAGACATCCAGGTGACCAACGATTACGGTCTGCACTGGATTCCTGCCTTCATCGTCATCTCTCCAGACGGTAAGGTAGCCGGTAAGGCCATCACGGCTAAGGGCCTGCGACAGGTCCTCAGGGACATAGAATAAAGAAACATTAAAAGGACACGGGAATCAACACTATCATACAGATGTTGATTCCCGTGATTATTATATATTAAGCTTTCGTCAGGAAAGGAACAAAGCGGTTATCTTATCAGAACAATCTTGCCATTACACACATTGAGTCCCTTTTGTAAGACTTCCTGCTTATGTCCGAAGATGTCAAAAACCTCTTCCGACGAAGAAGGAAAAGCCTCTTCTCCTACTATATCTTCTATACCAGAAGGTTCAGCCGCCTTGGTCTGGGTGCCCCAGATGCAGAGGCCACGAGTAGATCCCAAAACACCAGCACTTGAACTAAGTGCAGAGAAACAGAGCGCCTTAGTCTTTTTGCCGATGTTGGTGGTCTGTTCGACAACTACACCCTTGTAGGCAACAGTTGTTGTGGCACTTCCACCATTGACTCCCTTGAGGGCAACACTGATATAGCCCGTACCATCTACAAGCTTCCAGGTGCCGTTGTATGCTCCAGTGACTTTGCCATCCGTACCAAGAGTGATCTGCTCAGGCTTGGCACACTCCTGAGAAACAGCATCCTGACGCACCTTATGAACGATGATGTCATATTCACCAGCCACCTG
>DCIF01000134.1:22882-29422 GCA_002315795.1 Bacteroidales bacterium UBA1733 | reverse complement strand
GCACCAGCACTGCGAAGAGCTACAAAATCTCCACGCTTGGTCACTGGCAAAACCTCATCGGTACCGAAACAGTCTGATGACTCACAGATCGGACCAACAACGTCATACTTCTCGGTAGCAGTACCTGCTGCCGAAAGATTCTCGATATTATGATGAGCCTGGTAGAGAGCTGGACGAATCAGATCGCTCATGCCAGCATCCAGGATCACGAACTTCTTATTAAGACCTTCCTTCACATAAAGTACACGAGTGATGAGCGAACCCATCTGGCACACTACTGCACGTCCCAACTCAAAATGCAGCTCCTGACCTTCACGCAACTTCAGATGGTCTGCGTAGTTTTTGAAATAAGAAGCGAAGTCTGAAATTGGATTCTCGTCAGGATGTACATAATCTACACCCAGGCCACCACCTACGTTGATGGTCTTGAGTTTAATACCCTGTGACTCAAATTTATCCTGCAGATCGTTGATGCGAGAGCAGAGCATGGTAAATGGCTGCAGATCGAGCAACTGACTGCCAATATGGAAGTGCAGACCGATCAGTTCGACATTCTTCAGACCGAGTGTATGATGTACTACCATGTCGAGCATCTCCATCGAGATACCGAACTTATTCTCTGAAAGACCCGTAGTGATATACTTGTGCGTATGTGCATCCACATTAGGATTTACACGGATAGCCACCTGAGCCACCTTACCCTTCTGAGCAGCCAGCTCGTTGATCACATCAAGTTCTGGCACACTCTCTACATTAAAACAGGCGATGTTGGCATCAAGTGCCAGATTGATCTCCCAATCTGCCTTACCGACACCGGCAAAAACGACCTTCTCTGCAGGGAATCCAGCTTTGAGACAGGTCTCTACCTCGCCACCGCTCACACAGTCGCAACCAAGACCGGCCTGATTGATGATGCTGAGTACCGTCGGATCTACATTAGCCTTCACGGCATAGTGTACGCGAAAACCTGCATATTTACCAGCTTCAGCATTGATGGTATTCAGTGTCTGCTGCAGCAGCGCCTTATCGTAGTAGTAGAAAGGGGTCTGTACGCCCTCAAATTCTTTTAGGGGAAACATATTTTTAATTATTAAACAGGTGCGAGCTGAGTGACTGAAGTGCCTTGATCTTATCTTCCTTCTTGATCAGGAGGCTGATGTTATAGTTGCTACCACCATAGCTGATCATACGTACAGGAACCTCCTTCAGTGCCTCTACGACACTACTCTCAAAGCCGAGGTTATCCCACTTCATATCACCTACAACACAGATGATCACCATGTCCTTATCTACGGTTACCGATCCGAATTTCTTCAGATCCTGAAGAATCTCATCGAGGTGCTTGTCATTGTCGATAGTCAGGCTGACTCCTACCTCAGAGGTAGTAACGAGGTCGATAGAGGTCTTGTAACGCTCGAAGATCTCGAATACCTGACGCATGAAACCGTATGCCAGCAACATGCGGCTCGACTTGATACGGATAGAGGTAATGCCATCCTTTGCAGCTACAGCCTTGATCTTACCAGCCTCTGTCTCGTTGCTGATCATAGTGCCAGGAGCAGTAGGCTCCATGGTATTGAGCAGACGAACAGGGATATTATACATACGAGCTGGAGTTACGCAAGTTGGGTGCAGGATCTTAGCACCGAAGTAAGCCAACTCTGCAGCCTCATCGAAGTGAAGATGACGCACTGGCTTGGTACCCTCTACGAAACGAGGATCGTTGTTGTGCATACCGTCAATATCGGTCCAGATCTGGATCTCCTCAGCGCGGATAGCAGCACCTACGATCGAAGCTGAATAGTCTGAACCGCCACGCTGCAGGTTGTCAATGTCACCGTATGCGTTACGGCAGATGAATCCCTGAGTAACGTAGATCTGCTGCTCGCCAGCTTCAGCCAGCATCTTCTTCAGCTGATCCTCAATATAATGGAAGTCTGGTTCGGCGTTCTTATCGATACGCATGTAGTCAAGAGCTGGCATGAAAGCCACCTTTACTCCCTGCTCCTGCAGATAGATATACATCAGGTTCGTGCTGAGCAACTCACCCTGAGCCACAATGCACTTCTCCTCATAGATGGTGAATGGACGGTTGGCAAACGAACGGATATACTCGAAGATACCCTTTGCTACCTGCTTTGCCTTAGCCTGGCTCTCAGGGGTAGAGAGCAATTCCTTGATGACGCCATTATACTTCTGCTCCAGACGCACGATCACCTCACTGGCACCCACTGCATTCTGCAGACGATAGTAACCCGAGATCTCGAGCAGGGTATTGGTAGTACCCGACATAGCAGAAAGGACAACGATTTTTGACTGGCCATCCTCGAGCACGAGTTTGGCAACGTTCTTGATACGCTCAGCTGATCCCACTGAGGTTCCACCGAACTTAAGGACTTTCATTTTTTTCTTATCTAATAATAAATTTAACTTATCAACCTGATCGTGCCATTGCTCATAACGCAAAAGACAATGTCACGTGAGTGCAAAAATAGCATTTTTTTTACAATCTGCCAAATTTACGAACAAAAAATATACGCGAAAACATGTTTTACAACATATTTTCGCGCTTTTGTATAATGAATATTGAAATATTCCGGCATTTTTATATAAAGACCAATGTTGTTACGATGCGGAAAGTTACTCGCAAAAATCATTGCACCCATCAATAGACCTTGAAAGGATGTTCCACTTGCAAAACTTCCATTTCGTGATCGCCGAAACCGGAAAAAGAAATCAGAATCCGGTTTCAGAGACCACGAACATCAACACATCCGCGGATGTGTTGATATGCGAGTCCAATTTTTCAATTATTGACTTACCCACCAATTTGGTTTTGTATTTGGGGAAACAACATATTGCTTGAAATCTGGATATTTGCTATCAATACGCTGATTTTCACTAGTCCAAGCAGTATTAGGTGCAACACGAAGCATATATGGAGCTCTACCTGGATTATTGGAAATATCCCAAGTATTTTTAGACCATCCACTATCGCCACCAAAACGTTTATTATCACCTTTGACCTGAATCAACCCTTTAGATGTGACAAGTTGATTGATAAAGAACGATGGCCCACTGACATTATCGTGTGGCGTCACATCTTCAGATGTTCTTAGTACAACATCGCCAAATTTCATCTCTAAAGTACCAAGAAGAGATCTAACCTGGATAAAGACATTTGGATCCTTTTCTGTACCATAGTTACAATAATCAAAAACGAGATCATTAAAGTCAAGATCATGAGTTGAACCCAAATCTTCACAGAACACACGTCCAAGATCATTTTCACCAGGATAAACCTTTATCACCCAGTCGTTATAAATACCATCTCCATAATATTTTGAACCGTCATCTTTTGATGTTGTGATATAATCAAAGCACAGATAACAACCTCCAGGGAAGTTTTGTGAAGGATCTCCTGGAATATAATAATATCTGTAGCTCTTATCTGTTAATATGTAAGACGAACCATAGTTATCATGATATTGAGGATTCTTAATATTTGTATTAGTTACATAATAGTCATATCCAATACTTGCATTATAGGATTCAAAATGGATATCATCAAAAACCAACTCATTCATGTTTTCTGTGTTTTTGATTGTATGAGTAGTACCATTCTGATCTGCAGTTGTAGTATATTCATTATAATTGTACTGACCTAAGTTCTGCAAGAAATAGTTGTTCAACTTGCAAGTTGTACTGCCCTCGTTAGGGTGATTCTTTAAATACTGAAAAACATACGTCTTTTCTGCAGAAGTTATTGCAGGCGGATAATTCTGTTGCGCGTAGTTATAGTCTTTATCTCCATCAGATCCACCAATAATGGATTCAATTCTAGCAGAGCCATCTGAATTTCTTACTATTCTATACTGATGAGACTTTTCAGCTGCACGGGTAGATTCGTCGTTTTCAAATCCCCAGGTATGACCATCTGCAATCTTACCATACTCATTTTCAAAATTTTCGTTATACTCTTTCTCGAACTTAGCATAAGCAACTTCCTCTTCAGAGTATCCTCCCTCGTATTCATGACAAGATGACAAGCTACCTGCTAAAATGGCAGCGAGAGAAATAAAACAAAGTGATGCTTGTTTCATAAACAATCAAAATAAATAGTTATACAAGACAAATTTTCTGCCTTTGGGTAATTAATTCTGGCGGCAAAGGTACTTTTTTTTTTACATATATCAAAAATTATCAAGTTTTTTTTCAAGATATATCAAAAAAAAATATAAAATGTAACATTGATAGGTATAATTAACATCTAAATATGACAAAAGAAGTCTTACTATCAACGGATTATAGATCACAGAAAAAAGATAAACATAATGAAATATAAAAAATAATAAAAATGAAATTTGGATAATTGATAGAAATAACGTACATTTGCAGCCATGAAAACTATCAGAAAGAATGCTTCACTCCTCGGCTTCAACACTTTTGGCATGGATGTGAAGGCCGCAGTATTTGCGGAATATGACAACACAGACGAACTGCAGGAGATCCTTGCAGACAGTGATATACAGTCGCTGATGCAGCAGCAACAAGAGAAAGGAGAGCTTCCATTCTGGCATATCGGTGCCGGGTCGAACCTACTCTTCAAGGGAGATTATCCTGGAGTGGTGCTTCACTGTACGGGTAGGGGAATGATGCTCCGATTAGACGGAGAGACTCTGGATGTTATGGCCGGGACCACTTGGGATAACGTATGCAAGTTTTGTGCAGAGCATGAACTTTATGGCACAGAAAATCTCTCACTCATTCCTGGAGAGTCCGGAGCTGCTGCTGTGCAGAACATCGGAGCATACGGTGTAGAAATCAAAGACCTCATCCAGAAAGTGATCTGCTGGGATGTCGTTGAACAGAAAAGCTGTCAGATAAGTTGTGAAGAGATGCAGTATGCATACCGTGCTTCCCTGCTCAAAACGCCAGCAGCTAAGAGCCGGTATATCGTCATTTGCGTGGTACTGAAGCTATCGAAGACCCCTATACTGCATCTGGAATATGCAGGACTCAAACAAGCCTTGACTGGCATAGAGAATCCGACAGCTATGGATGTGCGAAATGCGGTGATTGCCATTCGCCAAGGTAAGTTACCCGATCCGAAAGAATTGGGCAATGCAGGTTCGTTCTTTAAAAATCCGGTGGTTGAACAGAGCGTCTATGAGAGAATTCTGAACGAATGGCGCTATGGCAGCGCGCAGATGGAGGCACATGGCGAAGACGCCACTATTCCACATTATATAATAAATGAGACACTCGTCAAGATACCCGCTGGCTGGCTCATCGAGCAATGTGGATGGAAAGGAAAGACTGTGGGACGCGCTGGCGTCTATGAGAAACAATGTCTGGTACTCGTCAACCGTGGCGGAGCAACTCCTGACGAGATTGTCAACCTCTGCCAGCAGATCGTTGCCTCGGTCAACGAGAAGTTTGAAATAACGATAGAACCGGAGGTGAATATAATATAAGTCTTTATTGCGCCACTGCCATCATAGCGCTGACCTCTGGCACTTTCTGAACCACACCATCAACGGAATAACCTGGGTGGATGACATCATAAATCACGCCACGTTTTGCCATCTCCTGCTCCTTGAATCCATGAGGATAGAAGGAGTTGATGAGCGGAGCGTTATTGAGCTTATAGTTATCAGCGGAAAAGTCATCGACAAAGAGATTTGGAATGACGACGGTGATACCATATTTGCCTAAGAGACCAATCAGTTCAGCTACAGCAATGTGCATATTCTCAATAAGAATGCCTGAGCGCTTAGCCTCGGTAAGGAAAAGTGGAGAAATACCGCTGTAAGCATTGATACGAAGCAGTTCTGACGCCCAAGAGTAATTGTTCTCAATAGCATTGCGCAATTCGTTCTGCATCAAAGCACAAAGATCACTAGTGCTACGGATGGCACCCTCTTCATCTTTCATCACCGTCTTATCAAACCACTGCATAAACTGCGAGAACTTGATAGCCATGTGGACTGTCGTGTTATGGTAGTTGTTGTCCGAATTAAGACTCTCGACATTCTCCTTCAACAATTGAATCTGTTCGGCAATGAGCATAAGCGATGAACGCAAATTCTCGCGACTTGACTTCAGTGGCTGAGCCACCATTGCCTCAAATTCTAATACTCGCTGCTTGTAGGTAGCCACTTCAGCATTTGCAGCTTCAGTAATTTGCGAGAGCTTCTGCTGAGCCTCAGCGAGCTGCTCAGTTGTCTGCTGCTGAACTGCAGATATCTGCTCTGCTGCCTGCTGCTGAATCGCTGAAATCTGCTCAGCTGCATCCTTCTGTGCAGAAGCGAGCTGTTCAGCCTTCTCTTTATTCAGTTGAGCAATCTGCTGGTCTTTATCCTGCTGGAGTAGCGAGAGCTGTTGAGCTGCTTCGTCCTGAAGAGCCGTTATTTGCTGTTGAGCCTCCTGACGGGCAGCGGTCAGCTGATCCTGTGCTTGCTTACGAATAGCATCTACCTGTTCCTGAGCCTGCTTCAGGACTTCGACCTTAGCCTGTAGCGATTTCTGCTCCATTTC
>DCIF01000134.1:7735-22685 GCA_002315795.1 Bacteroidales bacterium UBA1733 | reverse complement strand
ATCTTTTCTATGATCTTTTCGACTGGCACTTCCTTAGTAACAATCTTTTCGACAATCTTCTCGACAGGGACCTCCTTGGTAATAATCTTCTCAACAGGGACCTCCTTGGTAATAATCTTCTCGACAACCTTTTCCACTGGGACCTCAACAATCTTTTCGATTATTTGAGGTGCAGGAGCCGAGGTTGCAGGAACAGCCATTGGACTTGAGGCAACATTACGAGCAGATGTAGTTTCACCAGCATTTTTCTCAGCGAGTTTCTGTATCAGATTCTCTTTTCCCTTTCCTGACAAATTTTTAGCTACCGGGGCCTTGATAATAGGAGTTTTGGCTTTATCCTCTCCTTTGTACTGCTTACCCATAGTAGAAGACGCTACAGTGCGCTTCTGATATTCGCGATAACTGAGATAGCCAGCAAGAGCCACAAATGCCAGGAGCAAGAGCCACAAAAGAATTTTTTTTGCAGCACCTTCCTCTTCGTCGTTTGCTACTGCAGTCTTGTCTGCTAGTGTTTTTGCGGCAGTGTTATCTGATTTTGGGTTGACGGCAGGGACTGTTACCGCTTCAGGAGTATCTGCATTTTTCCCTCCGAGCAGAGCAATGGCTTCTTTCGGAGCATTTTCATCAAGAATATGAGCGTTGAGCTCACGCACCATCTGACCGCCATTCTCAAGATCAAAAGTAATCTTTGCATTCTTAACGCTATCAATACGGAAATAGATACAGCGTTGCATGTTCTTCACACGAGTAGGACGGAATTCACGAACTTCAGAACCCGTAGCAACACGACGATAATCGTAAGTCGTAGTCTTGCCTCTACTGAACGTAATGACACGGTACTCGCCAGTCAGCTTATCACGCATTTCATTGGTCGATTCGTTGGTAACCTTAATGAAAGCGCAATTGGTGTATAGTTGAATATTATTCTGAGCATCGCGAGTGAGATAGCCTGTCGGTTGACCTTTAGCGTCGGGTTTCACGCTAAAAGGCTGTTCTGCATTATCAATACAGATTCCCACAAAACATGTATCAAGGGACTCCGCCCTTAACGAGAAAGGAGAAAGCAGAGACAAGCTACAAACAAGGCTCAGAAGTAAGAAGAATTGGTAAGTATATTTCATCGTGCCGAAAATCAGTATATCAAACGCGCAAATATAATCAATTTTTCTTAGAAACACAAAAAGCGGACTGAAAATATGAATTTCAGTCCGCTTTTTTATCTAAAACAATGATGATTTTCTTAAAACAAATTCGTTTTTGATTTCAAAATCAGTTTTTTGCTTCTGCTTCGTATGCAGCAATCAACTTGTTCTGAACGTCTGTTGGAGTAAGCTCATAGCTTGCAAACTTCATAATGAACGAAGCTGCACCCTGGGTCAGAGAACTAAGAGTGGTAGAGTAATCGGCCATCTCACTCAGTGGCACCTTAGCCTGAAGCTTCTGGTAGCCTGACTCAGCACCCATACCGATAATCATACCACGGTGGTTCTGGAGATCGCTCATCACATCACCCATCTTATCACCAGGAACGAATACCTCAACGTCATAGATTGGCTCGAGGATCTTAGGACCAGCATTGCGGAATGCCTCGCTGAAAGCCTGACGTGCAGCCAACATGAACGAAAGCTCGTTAGAATCGACTGGATGCATCTTACCATCATAGACAACAACGCGTACATCACGAGCGTAAGAACCGGTCAGAGGGCCCTGCTCCAGACACTGCTGGATACCCTTAAGAATAGCTGGCATGAAGCGGTTATCAATAGCGCCACCTACGACAGAGTTGATAAAGACGAGCTTACCACCCCATGGGAGCTCAATTTCTTCCTTACCCTTCATGGTCACGCGGTACTCCTTGCCCTGCATGTTATAAACAACAGGATCTTCCATACCATCAAAGTATGGCTCGACAATCAGATGAACCTCACCGAACTGACCAGCGCCACCAGACTGCTTCTTATGACGATAGTCAGCACGTGCAGCCTTAGTAATGGTTTCACGATATGGAATACGCTGTGGTGCGAAGTCGATCTGTACCTTATCGAGGTTCTCAAGACGCCACTTGAGGGTACGGAGGTGGAACTCACCCTGGCCGTGAACGAGAATCTGACGAAGCTCCTTGCTCTGCTCAACGACCCAAGTAGGATCCTCGAGGCGCATGCGTGTCAGAGCCATCATCATCTTCTCAGTCTCCTGTGTGTTCTTAGCAGTGATAGCACGTGTATATTTAGCAGCAGGATACTTCACGAAGTTGAACTTATGATCAACAGCACTTGCATTCAGAGTATTGCCGGTACGAACATCCTTCAACTTGACAGCACAGCCGATATCACCAGCCTGGAGCTCACTCACCTTCTCACGGTTTGCACCAGAGCAGACAAAGAGCTGAGCCATGTGCTCTGTGGTACCACGATCAGCATTTACAAGATCGTCACCTTCCTTGATGGTACCACTCATCACCTTGAAGTACTGAACCTCACCAATATGTGGCTCAACACCCGTCTTGAAGAAATAGAGGCTGGTTGGAGCAGCAGCATCAACAGGAACCTCTTCTCCACGAGAATTGTGAACAGCTGGCATCTCGTCAACAAATGGAACGACATTGCCAAGGAACTCCATCAAACGGCCTACACCCATGTTCTTGCCTGCGCAAACGCAGAAGATTGGGAAAATGGAACGGGTAACCATACCCTTTCGGATACCTTCACGCATCTCATCCTCAGTGAGCTGCTCAGTCTCGAAGAACTTCTCCATGAGACCCTCATCGTTCTCAGCTGCAGCTTCCACGAGTGCTTTGTGCATCTCCTGTGCCTTATCCATCTGGTCAGCAGGAATATCTTCGATCGTTGGAGTGCCACCGTCTGGTCCGTAAGTCAACTGCTTCATCAGAATGACGTCGATCAACTGATGGAAGTTATCGCCAGTCTCGACAGGATACTGCACTGGCATTGCCTTCGAACCATAATTCAACTGGAGATCCTCTACGATGGTGTCATAGTCGCACTCATTGCTATCAAGCTGATTGACGAGGAAGATGACTGGTTTCTGGAGTTTCTCAGTATAGCGGAAGTGGTTCTGTGTACCAACCTCTGGACCTACAGAGCCATTGATCAGAAGGATGGTAGTATCGGTCACACTCATGGCGGTGATGGCCTGACCTACGAAGTCGTCCATACCTGGACAGTCAATGATGTTGAGCTTCTTACCGTTCCACTCTACATGGAATACAGTACTGAATACTGAATAGCCATAATTTTTCTCAACTGGGAAATAGTCGCTGACCGTACTCTGCTGAGTGATGCGACCCTTGCGACCAATCTGGCCAGCAATGTAGAGAAGTGTCTCGGTGAGGGTGGTCTTACCTGAACCATCATTGCCAAGCAGGGCAATGTTCTTGATTTCTTTAGAACTGTAGACTTTCATAGGTTATTTTTTATACTTTAAGGTATATAATATAATAAAGGTATTAGGCTCAGCACGCAATAATACGCACCAAACACGAGGGCAAATATATATAAAAATACGAATTAGGAAAAATTTCTACCGTTATTTTTTACAATTTTATGTTGTATAACATGTTTTTTGGTGTATTTTAAGGCAAAAGACACACAATCTTTATAACTAAATCATTGAAGTCCGAAAAAAAAAGAAACAAGAATTTAAGGAATTAAAAGAAACTCCGCATCCGAAAGATTCTTTCAATTCCTTAAATTCCTTGTTCAATAGAAATATTAAATTTCCTGTTCGATCTATAGTGTAGCGATTACTTCACTTCCCAAGTGTCACCACTGAGAAGGAGATCCTTCAACGTGCGCTGAGCCTTCTTGCCCTTGACCTCCTCGATCTGCTCCTTGACAGCCTGATCGTAGGTCATAGCCTCAACGTCACGGATCACACCGAGGGCGATTGGCAACTCGTCTGTTGCACCAGCGTAGCCGTATGGACTGTAACCCATCATAGCAAGCTTAAGGTGGAAGGTTGGATCGGCCTTATGTGCATCATGAACCAGAAGATCAGCCTCAGTAATACCGTTCTCACCGATGGTCACTGGCTTGATATCCCAGCCATCAAGAATGAGACCCTTATTGCGATCCTTACCATAGATCATTGGCTTACCATGCTCGAGGACGATAGTCTTGTCTGCACGAACGGCAGAATCGGTGACCAGCTTGTGGATGCCATCAGCAAAGATAACACAGTTACAGAGTTCCTCAACAACAGCAGCGCCCTTGTGCTTGGCTGCTGCTACCATACAGGCAACCGAACCCTTGATATCGGCGTCAATAGCACGAGCGAAGAAGTTGCCACGGGCACCGAGACAGAGTTCTGCTGGACAGAAAGGATCCTCTACAGTTCCCCAAGGAGAAGACTTTGACACGAGGCCACGGTCAGAAGTTGGAGAGTACTGGCCCTTGGTGAGACCGTAGATCTTGTTGTTAAAGAGGATGATATTGAGGTCGATATTACGACGCATAGCATGGATGAAATGGTTACCACCGATAGCGAGACAGTCACCATCACCACTGACGTTCCAGACAGTAAGGTCAGGACGAGCGGTCTTCAAACCAGTAGCAATAGCCAAACCACGACCGTGGATGGTATGCATGCCGTAAGTATTCATATAGTATGGCATACGGCTTGAGCAGCCGATACCTGAGATTACAGCTGTCTGACTTGGAGCGATGCCGAGTTCAGCCATAGCACGCTGCATTGAGGCAGCTACTGCGTGGTCACCACAACCAGCACAGAACTTCAAAGGCTGATCAGACTTAAAATCTGCTTGTGTATAGCTCATAATTGTAATTCTTTTTTAGTGGTTAATGATGATTAAAGCGCTTTAATTGCCTTCTCAATATCTGAGATCTGGAATGGCTGGCCCTTCACCTCGTTGAACTGCTTGATGCTTACACCCTCGATCTTAGAGCGGAGATGACCAGCAAACTGGCCATTGTTAAGCTCACAGCAAAGGACATTCTTGTACTTCTTGAGGACCTCCTCTGTGTTCTTTGGAAGTGGAGCGATATAAGTGAAGTGAGCCTGAGCCACCTTCATGCCTGCAGCGCGACAGTTCTCAACAGCTGCAGCGATATGGCCATAAGTACCACCCCAACCGATGACGAGAGTATCTGCATCAGCATCACCCTTCACCTCAAGATCAGGAATGACGTTAGCAATGTAGTCGATCTTGGCCTGACGGTTCTTCACCATGGTCTCATGCATCACAGGATCGGTAGTGATGGCACCCGCTGGAGTCTTCTCAAGACCACCAAGACGGTGCATCAGGCCCTCAGTACCAGGAACAGCCTTCAGACGGACATAAGTCTCTGAATCGCGGTCAAATGGCTTATAGTCAATGGTTCCTTCAGCCGCTACAGCTGGCTTGATAGCTGGCATAGCGTCGATATCCTGAATGCGGAATGACGAAGAACCATTACCGATGAATGCATCGGTCAGGAGAATGACTGGAGTATTGTGCTCCAGTGCGATCTTCGACGCCATATATGCGCTCTTGAAGCAATCGACAGGAGTGCTGGCAGCGATAACCACTGCAGGACACTCACCATTACGGCCATAGAGACACTGGAGGAGGTCGGTCTGCTCAGTCTTGGTAGGAAGACCCGTTGAAGGACCGCCACGCATAACGTCGATCACAACGAGTGGCAACTCTGCCATAACAGCAAGGCCAATAGCCTCAGACTTCAATGCAATGCCAGGACCAGAAGTAGAAGTAGCAGCAAGTGCGCCACCAAATGAAGCACCGATAGCTGTACAGATACCAGCGATCTCATCTTCTGCCTGAACAGTTGTTACGCCAAGGAACTTAAGCTTTGACAACTCATGGAGAACGTCGGTAGCAGGAGTAATAGGATAAGAACCAAGGAAGAGGTTCAAACCAGCCTTCTCTGCAGCTGCAACCAGGCCATAAGCAGTAGCAGCATTGCCCTTCACATCACAGTAGATACCAGTCTCAGCCTTCTCACTCTCTACGCGATAGGTAGAGACGCTGGCGTGGGTATTGGCACCATAGTTGAAACCATCGGTGATAACCTTGATGTTAGCCTCGAGGATCGCTGGCTTCTTGCCAAACTTGCTAGTAAGGAAGTCGATAGCCTTCTCGATAGGACGATTGAACAACCAGAATACAAAACCGAGAGCAAAGATATTTCGGCAACGACCAATAGACTTAGCATCCATGCCAGAATCTGCCAAAGAGGCCTTGGTACTCTCAGTAACAGGGACCGAAAGAATCTGATACTTGTCTGCAATGCCCATTTCCTGGAAAGGATCTTCGGTCGTGAACTTAGCCTTCTCAAAACCAGACTTGACAAAAGTGTCCTGGTCATAGATCAGCACACCGCCCTTCTTAAGATACTTAGCGTTCTGCTTGAGAGCTGCAGGATTCATTGCAATGAGCACGTCACACTCATCTCCTGGGGTATAGACCTTCTTACCAACGTGTACCTGATAGGAAGACACACCACCGAGCGAGCCAACAGGAGCACGCATCTCAGCAGGATAATCAGGGAAGGTAGAGATCTCGTTGCCAAGGATGGCAGCGACAGTTGAGAAGATGGTACCGGCTAACTGCATGCCGTCACCCGAGTCACCCGAAAAGCGAACTACTACTTCGGGAGTCTCAATAATCTTTGGATTCTCCATAACACATTAATTTATATAAACCTGAAATAATCAAATAAAGTGGGACAAAGATACAGAAAATTCCAAGAATATCCAAATATAGCTGACAAAATTCTTGAAATATTCACAAAACAATAGCATAATTATAGCAAATAACACTTGTATGTGCCAAAATTATGACAATAATGCAGCTAACTTTTCAGCATTCTTAACGATATCGGTCTTGCATTCGAGATGCGAAGCTTCAAAAACAAGGTTTGCCTTAAGATAATAGGGTTCTCTCCAGGCCAGTTGTTCACGGATGACCTGCAGAATCTCGTCATCAGTCTTATCAGCCAACAGTGGACGCTTGTGTTTGCCTTTGATCAGTCGTTTAAGCAACACTTCCTCAGAAGGCTTCAGATAAACGGATGTTCCTGCCGCATTCACTACCTCCATATTATCGAAGAAACAAGGAGTTCCACCTCCTAAAGACAGAATGACATTCTCATATTCAGCAATTTCCTGAAGAGATCTTCTCTCTATTTGACGGAAACCTTCTTCTCCGACCTCGGCAAAGATTTCTTTGATAGTCTTGGCATGACGCGCCTCGATAAAATTGTCAAGGTCAATAAACTCCAACCCCATTACCTGAGCCAAAGACTTTCCCATGGTGGTCTTACCAGCTCCCATATAGCCTATCAAAAAAATTCTTTTCATGTCAATTCCAATGCCTGTTAACTGCTATTGCGATGCAAATATACAACAGATTACCGACACAGCCAAACAAAATACCAAATACTTTTATATAATGAGAAATAAAAGAAGAACAACAGAGAAAAGAGAGGGTCAGATTTGCAAAATCTTAATATCAACATTCACAAATTACAACAGAATTCGCAGGAATCGAAGAAAAAAACGGCCATTTGATTTGGATAATTAAAATATAATGTAGAATTTTGCATCGTTTTTAAACGATTCATTGCAGTTCCTATCTAAGAATTGAAACTAAAAAAGATAAAAAATGAAGAAAGTATTTGCCGCAATAGTCCTCATGATGCTTGTTGGTTGCTCAGCACTTCAGGCTCAGTTACCTTCTGTTCAGCTCAAGACCTTGAATGGTCAAACCATTGACGCATCAACTCTCAACAACAATGGCAAACCATTTATTGTCTCGTTCTTTGCCACATGGTGTCATCCTTGTCTGAAGGAGATGACAAATGTAGCAAAAGTTTATGATACATGGAAGTCTGAGACGGGTGTGAAATACTATGCTATCAGCACAGACCAGCCACAAACCGCTAGCAAAGTCAAGCCTTGGATTGAGAGCAAGGGATTTAAGTTCGATGTCCTACTCGACTCAAACGCCGAACTGGCTCGTCATTTTGGAGTTCAGAGCATCCCTTATATTCTGGTATTCGATGGCGATGGCAACCTCGTACACAAGCACACCGGCTATAAGGACGGTGATGAGAATGCACTCTATGAGGTAGTCAAGAAGTACGTCAAGTAACATGCTCTTCTACCCCAGTCACGATATTGCATTGGCACATGGTGTCAGACATTTCAATCCTCCTCAAGCGGCCCTCCGCCTGCAGGAGGATTTGCAGTCATTAGGAGAGGTCTGGAATGGTCCTTTCATACGTAAGGAGGTAGCTATTCCTCAACCATGGGGATGGGACTGGGACACGCGAAAATTCATCCACGAAAACTACAACATAAAATACTCACAACTACCTACAGACGAGGAATTAATATCAATACGTGAGTTGTCGTCAAGAAAGACTACCGTCACACTCGTTGAACAGCTGAAAAAGATACTGAGAGACCAGTCAATTCCAACTCCACAATATCTTGAAACGATGGCTGATGCAGAGGCATTCATGGCCTCTCACAAAGACTACGTTCTTAAAACTCCGTGGAGTTCATCCGGACGAGGCTTAATGCGGTCCTCTGTTCCTGCTGAGACGCTGTTGAAGCATGCAAAAGCTACCATACAGAAAATGGGAGGTATCATGGGAGAGCCATGGATCGAAGACAAAGTACAGGACTTTGCCATGCTTTTCTTTATAGGTTCCGAAAAGGTAGAGTTCATCGGCTACTCTCTTTTCGATAATGATGGGACCACTTACCGACAAGGTTATTTGCTAAGCAATGAAAAGATTGTTGAGAAATTGCAGATAGAACGCTCAAAGTTAGACGCCATAAAAGATGCATATCTGACAATCCTCACAAAATTGTTTGCTCCTTTGATGGGAAAATCCTGGCAAGTGGGATATGTAGGATTCGACATGCTTACCTATCGCTCTGAAGGACTCCTAAAAGTATCGCCATGCGTTGAGATGAACCTTCGTTGCACTATGGGTGTCGTGTGCCGACTATGGTATGATCAGCACCAGCAGGAAGGAGTCTTCCGCATCTCTCCTATGGAGAAAGACGGACATTTCACAGCACAGTTTTTGACACATCCGGAATAACAATCCCAGTTTTTGACTTCTATTTAGGGATTTTTAGCACTGAAATAGCGAGAATATTTGGTTATATCAGATATTTTCGCTATTTTTGTCGCGTTTTAAAAGTACGCGTATACACATATATGGAATTTACAGCTCAACAGATAGCAGCATTTCTGCAAGGAACTGTCATTGGCGATGCTAACGCCAAAGTCCGCGACCTTGCCAAGATTGAAGAAGGCCGTCCCGGTTGCCTTTCTTTCTTAGCTAACCCTAAATATACCGAGTTTCTCTACACTACTGAATCAAGTATTGTCTTGCTCGACGAGAGCATTGAGCTTGATCCTGCGCAGGAAGTGAAGACTACCATGGTCAAGGTAGCCAACGCCCGTGCAGCTATGGGCATGCTCCTCAACATGGTGCAAGCCGCACTCAATCCGAAGAAACAAGGTATTGAACAACCAGCATTCGTTGCAGAAGGTGTGGAGGTTCCTGCCGATGCATACGTTGGAGCCTTTGCGTATCTGGCCAAGGGTGTTCAGATTGGCGAGGGTGCACAAATCTACCCTCAAGTCTATCTTGGCGAAAATGTCAAGGTTGGCAAGAACTGCATCCTCTATGCAGGTGTTAAAGTGTACCACGACTGCATCATTGGCGACAATTCCATCCTTCATAGCGGCTGTGTAATCGGAGCAGACGGCTTTGGATTCGCGCCTGTAGATGGTCAGTATGAGAAGATTTCTCAGATTGGCAACGTCATTCTCGAAGGCGACAATGAGATCGGTGCAAACACCACTATCGACCGTGCTACTATGGGACACACCATCATCGGCCGTGGCACGAAGCTTGACAACCTCGTCCAGATCGGCCACAACGTCGTTACTAAAGAGAACAATATTTTCTGTAGCCAGGTTGGTGTGGCCGGCACTACCAAGATCGGTGCCTGGAACACTTTCGCTGGTCAGGTTGGTGTAGCTGGCCAGTGCGAGATCGGCAACCAGAACGTCTTCGGTGCGCAGTCAGGCATCCCTGGCAACGTAGGAGACAAGCAGACGCTGATGGGCTATCCTGTGATTCCTGCACGCGACTGGGCACGTCAGGCTGTCTATATGAAGCGCCTGCCAGATATGCAGAAAGACATCCAGCAACTGAAGAAGCAGCTGGAAAACAAATAATACCACAACCCGACAATAATAGTAAAAGATAATATAGATAATGCAACATCAACAGACACTCAAGGAGGCATTTACCCTCCAAGGCAAAGGCTTGCATACAGGCCTTGAGATCACTGCTACTTTCTGTCCGGCAGAAGCAAACACCGGTTATAACATTCAGCGTATTGACCTTGAAGGCCAACCTGTCATCGAAGCTATTGCCGACAATGTAGCAGCTACCAATCGTGGCACTGTAGTCAAGAAAGGAGACATCGTAGTCAGCACCATCGAACATGCTATGGCAGCGCTCTACTGTGCAGGTATCGACAACTGTCTTATTCAGGTGAATGCTCCGGAGATGCCTATCCTTGACGGTTCTGCTCAGCCATTTGTAGAGGCAATTGCTAAGGCTGGCATCGTAGAACAGGAGCCGAAGCGTGACATTTTCCGTATCCAGAAGAAATACGAGGTGGTTGACGAGGAGAACGGCGTGAAGCTGGAGATCTTCCCTGATGACCACTTCTCTGTAACTACTTTCGTCGATTATCCAAGTCCGGTACTCAACAACCAGTTTGCTGTTCTGAATGATGTTGCAGACTTCGCTGAGCAGGTGGCTGCAGCTCGCACTTTCGTTTTCGTCCGTGAGATCCAGCCTCTCCTTGCTGCGAACCTCATCAAGGGTGGTGACCTTGACAATGCCATGGTCATCTACGATCAGATCGTTCCACAGGAACAGCTCGACCAGTTGGCTGCTGCCATCGGTAGTGAAGCACCATCAGCCGAGAAGCTTGGATATGTTCAGAAGCGTCCACTCCAGTGGGACAATGAGCCAGCTCGCCACAAGTTGCTCGACATCATTGGTGACCTTGCTCTTATCGGCAAGTTCATCGAAGGTCGTGTCATCGTGACTCGTCCTGGCCATGGCATGAACAACAAGTTGGCACGTGCTGTTCGTAAGGACATGAAGCGCACCGAGATCCAGGCACCTGTCTATGATCCAAACGCAGCGCCACTCTATGACAACATCGCCATCAAGAGCATGTTGCCTCACCGTTACCCTATGCAGTTGGTTGACAAAGTCACCAGACTCGAACCAAATGATTTCGTAGTCGGTATCAAGAACGTCACCGCCAACGAACCATTCTTCGTGGGCCACTTCCCTGAAGAACCCGTAATGCCAGGTGTACTTCAGGTCGAGGCCATGGCTCAGTGTTCTGGTATTCTTGTACTTGGTTGTGTCGATGAACCAGAGCGCTACTCAACCTATTTCATGAAGATCGACAATGTGAAGTTCCGCCAGAAAGTTGTCCCTGGTGATACACTGGTTTTCCACGTCAGCTTCATGACACCACTTCGTCGTGGCATTGCACAGATGAAGGGTTACGCATTCGTTGGCGATAAGATTGTCAGCGAGGCTGAATTCATGGCACAAATTATCAAAAATAAGTAAATCAATCCTTATGGCTGAAAACTTAATTAGCCCTTTAGCATATATTGAAGAAGGTGCACAGATTGGCGAAAATGTCAAGATCGGTCCGTTCTCATGCATTTATAATGACACAGTGATTGGCGATGGCACCATCATCGAGAACAATGTTACCATTTTCCCTGGTGCACGTATCGGCAAGAACGTACACATCTTCCCTGGTGCTTGTATTGCGACCACCCCTCAGGATCTCAAGTTCAAGGGTGAATATACTACCGTTGAGATCGGTGATGGCACCCAGCTTCACGAGTGTGTTACCGTACACCGTGCTACAGCCTCAAAGCTGGTGACCAAGATCGGCAAGAACTGTCTGATTATGGCATACTGCCACGTGGCTCACGACTGTAACGTGGGCGATGGCGTAATCATGTCAAACTCTGTACAGATGGCTGGTGAGGTCGTTGTCGATCCATGTGCAGTCATCGGTGGTGGCACACTGATCCATCAGTTCACCCATATCGGCAGCTACTGCATGATCCAGGGAGGCTCTGGACTGACCAAGGATATCCCTCCATACACGATGGTAGGTCGCAGTCCAGCAAAATATATGGGACTGAACACCGTTGGTCTCCGTCGTCGTGGCTTCACTCGTGAACAGATTCTCAACATCCAGGAGATCTACCGTCTCATCTATGCCAGTGGTTACAACACCACACACGCATGTGAACATATCGAGGCCGAAATCCCTGAAGGACCAGAGCGTGAGTATGTACTCAGCTTCATCCGCAGCTCTGATCGAGGCATCATTGCGGGAAATATGATGTAATTTTTTAATTTCAATAATATGGTTTACCACTTTGTTGTTTTGAGCGACGAAGTCGATGATTTCCGTCGCGAACTGGACATCGATGCAGAGGCTACCTTCCAGGAGTTGAACGATCTCCTGCTGAAGACCTGCAAGTATAAGAAAGACCTGATGACCTCTTTCTTCCTGTGCGACGAGTACTGGGAGAAGCAGCAGGAGATCACTGCTGTAGATATGAATGATGATCCAACCAAGGAGCCTGCTCCCCTGATGGAACATACACATCTGTCAGATATCATTACTGACGAACAGGCTCATGACAAGGTAAAGTTCCTCTTTGAATTCGACACTATGTGCGAGCGCTATCTCTACATGCAGCTCAAGGAAGTGAAGGATCATGCACATCTTCTGGCTCCAGCCATCACACTCGAAAAAGGTGTTGCTCCAAAGCAGGAAGGAGACATTGACTCTCTCTTTGGAGACATCGACACCAGCGATATGTATGGCGAAGATGAGTTCAACGACGATGAGTTTGACATGGAGGATGGCTTCCAGAGCCTCGATGACATGGAGGCAGCTGGATATTAATAACTATTAACTGAAAGCTACTTGAAAGAATTTATCCTTTCAACAAAGAAGAGCGAGAACTGTATCCTCGTAGGTCTCATCACGGGCCGACAGAACGAACAGAAGACTCAGGAATACCTTGACGAGCTGGCATTTCTGGCTGAGACAGCCGGTGCCGTGCCCGTCAAGCGCTTCGTGCAGCGTCTTGACTCTCCAAACAACTCCACCTACGTCGGTCCTGGCAAACTGCAGGAGATAAAGGATTATATAGACCTGAAGGACAACGAGTATGAGGATATGCTCCAGTCATTCAAGGAAGAGTATGGTTCAATGACACAGTTCCAGTTCCAAGCCGGTACCAACCAGGTGGAACTCAAGACTCCTGGTGGCGGTAAGATGGTAGTTGATCTTCCACCAGATCCTCGTGTCGGTTTGGTGGTGTTCGATGACGATCTCGGACCAAAGCAGTTGCAGATTCTTGAGAAAGAGCTCTGTGTCAAGATCCTTGACCGAACATCATTGATTCTCGACATCTTTGCTTCGCGTGCACAGACAGCAGCTGCAAAGACACAGGTCGAACTGGCGCAGTATCAGTACCTATTACCACGACTCACCGGCCTCTGGACCCACTTGGAACGACAGAAAGGAGGTATCGGTATGCGCGGACCTGGTGAGACACAGATTGAGACCGACCGTCGTATCGTCCTCAACCGTATCACGTTGTGTAAGCAGTGGCTTGAGCAGATTGACAAGCAGAAAGCCACACAGCGCAAGAACCGAGGCAAGCTGGTGCGCGTGGCCTTAGTCGGTTATACCAATGTCGGCAAATCTACACTGCTCAACCTGCTGGCAAAATCAGATGTCTTTGCTGAGAATAAGCTCTTTGCAACACTCGACACCACTGTTCGTAAGGTCACCATTGACAATCTGCCATTCCTGATGTCCGATACCGTCGGCTTCATCCGCAAGCTTCCTACTCATTTGGTTGAGTCATTCAAATCGACACTCGACGAGGTGCGTGAAGCAGATATTCTTGTACATGTAGTTGACATCTCGCATCCACAGTTCGAAGATCAGATCAAGGTGGTGGAAGAAACGCTCAACGAGATCTGCCGTGACATGACGCAGACCGATGCTAAGAAAGATGACCGCAACGGCTACAACCGCAAAGACAAGAAGCAATGGGAACGTTCGCTGAAGGACCAGGGACATCAGAAGCCGACCCTTCTTATATTTAATAAGGTGGATAACTACTCTTTCACGCCAAAGGAAGAAGACGATCTCACGCCAATAACCAAAGAGAACATCTCGCTCGACATGTTACGCGAGACATGGATGAGCCGGTTGGGAGAAGGTAACTGTATGTTTATCTCAGCCAAAGAGGGTTCAGGTATCGATGCACTCAAGGAGCGTCTTTATGCTATGGTCAAGGATATCCATACCAAGCGCTTCCCTTATAACGATTTCCTTTTTCAGCATTATGAAGAAGAGGAAGACTCATCTTCATATTAAGGTTACAACTTCGTAAACAATGAAAGTAGCTTTGATCCAGAAGTCACGCACTTCTGACCTCAAGAACAATATACTGACTTTGGCCGATGCCATCAAGGAAGCTGCGCAGAAAGGCGCTGAACTGGTGGCACTGCAGGAACTGCACAACAGCCTCTATTTCTGTCAGGTGGAAAGCACCGACAACTTTGATCTGGCAGAGCCCATCCCTGGACCAAGCACCGACTTCTATGGCGAAGTGGCTAAGGAGTGTGGTGTGGTGCTGGTAACCAGCCTTTTCGAGAAACGTGCTCCTGGCCTCTATCACAATACTGCGGTTGTCTTTGAGAAAGACGGCACCATTGCCGGCAAGTATCGCAAGATGCACATCCCTGATGACCCAGCTTATTACGAGAAATTCTATTTCACACCTGGAGAT
>DCIF01000134.1:0-7616 GCA_002315795.1 Bacteroidales bacterium UBA1733 | reverse complement strand
GGATGGGAGAGTTCAGACACAAAGGAAGAACAGGCGCGACAGTTAGGAGCCTGGCAGACCGTACAGCGCGGTCATGCGGTAGCCAACGGATTGCCGGTCATTGCTGTCAACCGCTGTGGTTGGGAAGAAGATCCTTCTGGCCAGACCAATGGAATCCAGTTCTGGGGACACTCATTCGTAGCAGGACCACAGGGAGAATTCCTGGTCGAAGCTGGCACAGATGAAGAAATACTATTGGTTGACATTGACATGAAGCGTTCTGAGAACGTCCGTCGCTGGTGGCCATTCCTCCGCGATCGCCGTATTGAGGAATTCGGTGGACTGACACGCCGTTTTATCGATTAAGAATGAAAATTATTCATCTTTTCACCCTACTCATATTATTAGCCATTCCGGTCTTCGGCATGGCTCAGAACCGCATATCCCAAATGACTGATAGGGCTTTGTCTGCCGGCAACAGCAAGACAAGCAGCAACAGAAGTTCTGGCAGCAACCGGTCTGGAGAAGGGAAGGAAGAGGATTCTGGCGAAGATCCCTGTGTGGATCTGGTCGATGATCGTATGTGCTGGACGCTTGATCCATTGACCGGCATCATGCACTATCAGGAGCCTGACACCAGTTATCTGCGTCTGGCCTTCCGACAGACTATGGCCGGTCAATCTTTAGCCTCGGTCTATACAGGAAATCTGTTCAGTCCACATCTCGTGGAAGATTATTTCAATCGCCACGATGATCACGATTTTCTCTTCCTGAATGCCTATCATCTCTTCCTTCCCCATCAGGAAGATCTGCTGTATAGAAGTACCAAAGTCCCTTATACAGTCATCGGTTACACCACCTCAGGTTCCAGCAAACAGAGCAATGACCGGCTACGTATCAATTTTGCAGGCAATGTCAACAAGCAGATTGGTATCGGCACATCTCTTGATTACGTTTATGCGCGTGGAGACTATACCAGTTCGTCAACCAAGCCACTGAAGTGGACCTCATACGCCTATTACAACGGTGACCGATATCGAGCAAGCGCCAACTACAGTCTCATCAAACTGGCCAATCAGGAGAATGGTGGTATTGAGGACAGTACATACATCATGACACCAGATGCTTATGACCAGTCGTTCACCGATCCGAAGACCATGCCTGTCAACCTCAACGACACCTGGAATGACATAGATGCATGGAACGTGCATCTGACGCATAGCTACGAACTAGGCCGATGGAGCGAAGAATACGAGAATCCAGAGGATACTGCCTCGGTGTATGACAAGTTTACCTCTATTGCTTCGATCTTCAACAGCATCGATTTTGAAAGCTATAACCACATGTTCCGCATGGATCAGGGAGCAGAGATGACCACGAGTAAGTTCTTCCAGAACCACTACATTAATAACAGCATCACCCAGGACTCCCTCACCTATTCGCGGTTCTCAGTCTATGGTGGTGTCCGCATCAACGAAGGCTTCAGTCGCTGGTCTCAGTTCGGCTTGTCTGCATTCGCTGGTTATGAGCACCAGTCTTACACTCAGATGGTCGATTCTACTGATATTGATTTCATTGAGCGCAACCACATATCGAACAATATCTTCATTGGCGGACAGCTGAGCCGTCATCAGTCAAGTATCCTGACTTTCGATGTTACAGCCAAACTGGGAGTCTCTGGCGACAAGGTAGGAGATCTCGATGTGAACGGTGTCATTCAGACGGTTATTCCATTTGGCAAGAAAGACAGTCTCATTGTCAATGCCAGTGGCTATTTCCGCAACCAGAAGGTCGCTTATATGACCAATCACTATTTTGGCAACCACTTCAAATGGAGCGAAGATTTCGATCCGGAACAGCGACTACGACTGAAAGGAGCCATCTCCTACCCTCGCACAGGTACCACCATCAGTGCGGGTTTCGAGCATATCAATAACTATCATTACTACAGTGTGGAGGACTATAAGCCACACCAGTATGGAGAGCAGCTCGATGTTTTCAGCATGGAGATTGATCAGAAACTGCATTGGAAAGCACTGCATTTCGACAACCGACTGTTACTGCAGAAGACTACCGATGAGAGTGTGCTTTCCTTACCTCCTCTGGTATGGGAGTCTGACCTCAACCTGCGATTCCGCATTGCAGGCACATTGTGGACCGAGCTCGGTTGCATTGGCACCTATCGCACAAAGTACTATGCACCACTCTATCAGCCAGCCACACAACAGTTTGCCGTACAGAATATCGTCAAGCAGGGTGGGTTCCCGACATTCAACGCCTACGTCAACTGTAATCTGAAACGCATCAAGTTCTATATCATGTATTCAGGCTTCGGCACCAACATGATCAATAATGACTATTTCCTGATGCGTAACTATCCGGCCATGCCAACGCGTTTAGAGTATGGTGTTATCTTCGACCTTCAGGACTAATCCCGGCAAAGCATGAATATCTCTCAGCACTTTGCCCAGCAGGAAAAGCTCCTGCAGATGGAGTATGAATACGAAAAGGCCGAATACCAGGAGCTCTGCCAGCAGGTAGGTATCCAGCGACGCATCCGTCAAGGCAAGTGCTGGTACCCGGTCATGATAGGCCGCACGTTCTACAATGCGCTCGATCAGTTCTGTCTTGAGATCACCTGTCCAGACAGTATCCTGCAGCGCGAAGTCAAGGATCCGAAGACCGGAGAACTGGCCAATAAGGACATTGAGTTTGAATTTGAGCCAGGCCGACCGGTTTCATTCTTCCGCGTGGCAGCCAAAGACGAGAAAGAGAAGACCATTTTCTTTCCATACTCCTGCCAGGTCTCACGCTATGACGGACAACGTCTGCAAGTGACGATCAATAACGTACAGGCGGCGCAGATTCTTCGCGAGTATGCCATGCAGGGAATCCTTGGAGTGCAGCTCAGTTTCGATGCCACCACCTACCGCGTGATGCGCGAAGCCATACACGAATTGCAGAATACCGGAGACAAGAAACTGCAGCATCTGCGTTCAGTACTCATCGGAGACGAACAGCCAGGCTTTCGCGTAGAGCAACCCGTCACGTTTCCCTGGCTGAACAGTTCGCAGCAGAAGGCCGTACAGAAGGTGTTATGTGCACGTGAAGTGACTATCGTCCACGGTCCTCCGGGCACTGGCAAGACCACAACTCTGGTCGAAGCTATTGGTGAAACCTTACGCAGAGAAGCCCAGGTGATGGTCTGTGCACAGAGCAATGCAGCCGTCGATTGGATCTGCGAACAGCTCATGGCACGTGGTATCAGCGTTCTCCGCATTGGCAACCCGATGCGCGTCAGCGATAATCTGCTGGCTGCTACATACGAGCGACGCTATGAAGGTCATCCAGATTATCCGGAACTCTGGGCCTGTCGCAAAGGTATCCGCGATGCCATCGGACGACTCTCTGGCAATCGACTCTCTGGTAGCGAACGTGCCAGCGTCAGCAATCATCTGAGTAAGCTACGCAATAAGGCTACCGAACTGGAGATTCGCATAAATGAGGAACTGTTTGCCAGCAGTCGTGTCATTGCATGCACTCTCATCGGTACTTCCAGCCGCGTTCTGGAGCGTATGCACTTCCCGACACTCTTTATCGACGAAGCTGCACAGGCTTTCGAAGCCTCCTGCTGGGCCGCCATCCGTAAGGCAGACCGCGTCATCTTTGCCGGCGACCACAAACAATTGCCGCCAACCATCAAATGCCGAGAAGCAGAGAAAGCAGGACTGGCACGTACACTGATGGAGCTGGTTGCACAGCAGAAACCCACGTGTGTGGAACTGCTGACTATCCAGTACCGCATGCACAAGGACATCATGCAGTTCAGCAGCAACTGGTTCTACCATCACCGGTTGGTAGCTGCACCAGAAGTAGCCGATCGAACGATTGTCCCGATCGATACACCTCTGATGTGGATCGACACGTCACAACTCGGATACGAAGAAGAGCAGAACACGCTATCGCTGTCACGGCTCAACACCAACGAAGGTATTCTGCTCGTAGAGACGCTTAAGCTCTACATTGGCCAACTAGGGATAGACCGTCTGATCAATGATCGCGTAGATTTCGGCATCATCTCGCCTTATAAAAGCCAGGTTCAGCTGCTCCGCCGGCTCATCCGCCAGGAGCGCGACCTGAAACCCTTATTGCCAAGCATCACCGTCAATACGGTCGATGGTTTCCAAGGGCAGGAGCGCGATGTCATTCTCATCAGTATGGTCAGAGGCAACGACGAAGGTCGCATCGGCTTCCTCGGAGACCTGCGACGCATGAACGTAGCTATCACACGAGCTCGCATGAAGCTGATCATATTAGGAGACACCTCTACGCTGAGCAAGACGCCATTCTATCGTAAGCTCATCGAGCATGTCACTGAGCATGGTCGTATGCTGGTAATACCCGGATTCAATAACCCACCCTCTACCCCTCCAGCGGAGGAAGGGGAGTAATTACAAAATATACAGATGCCCAACAATCACATCACTCGCATCGTCCTCACCGGAGGCCCATGTGCAGGCAAGACCACCACACTGGCACAGATCATCACCCATTTCTCTGCCAAGGGTTACAAGGTCTTTGCCATTCCTGAAGTACCTACTCTCTTCACGCAGGCTGGCATGAACTATCTCACACCGAACAAAGAGTTTTTCTTTGAAGGTGAGAAAGCCACACTTGAAGTACAGTTGCTGCTCGAAGACCGCTTCTACCGTATGGCGCAGGCATGCGAAGAACCGTGTCTCATCGTCTTCGACCGTGGCACCATGGATATTTCTGCTTATATGCAGCCTGAAATGTGGGAGACCATCACCAGCAGTCTTGGCACCAGTACCGCAGAACTCCTCACCCGTTACGATGCGGTTTTCCATCTCAAAACTGCAGCACATGGTGTGGAACAGTATTACAACACGTTCACCAATGCACAGCGCTATGAGGAAGCCAACGAAGAGGGTCTCCGCATCGCACGTATGCTCGATGACAAGGTCTATAAGGCTTGGACAGATCATGCACGTCGCACCGTGATAGAGACTCATGAGGACTTTGGTTATAAGATGCATCTCGTGATAAAGGGAATCGAAGAAGCACTAAAATAATTGACAATTTATAATTGATAATTGATATGAAAATCGAACACGGCAAGCACGTTGCCATCCAATACAAGCTGACAGGTTATGAGGCTCCAGAGACTCAGGAAGAAGATATCGAACTCGAGGATATTGAGGAGACCAAGCCGAATCATCCATTTGAGTTCATCTATGGCGTAGGCCAGCTGCTCGCAGCTTTCGAGAAGAACATCGAAGGTATGCAGGAAGGTGACTCTTTCGACTTCACTCTCACTCCTGCCGAAGCTTACGGCGATTACGATGACGAAAAGGTCATTGCGTTGCCTAAGAAGTATTTCTGCGACGAGAAAGGTAAGTTCCTCGAGAAACTGGTAGTAGTTGGTGGCGAAGTACCTCTACAGAACCAGAATGGTGATATCATTCAGGCCACAGTACAGGAAATCAATGATACCGAAGTCGTTTGCGACGTGAATCATCCACTCGCTGGTATGACCCTTCACTTCGTAGGTTCAATCCAAGAGGTTCGTGAGGCTTCAGAGCAGGACAAACTGGCCTACATGCGCCAGATGACTGGTCAGTTCGAGACTGGTGGCTGTGGAGGCGGTTGTCACGGTGGTGGTTGTCATGGTGGCAACTGCGGTGGCGGCTGTGAAGGTTGCGGTGACGGCGATTGCAGCGGCAATTGTCATTGCAGTTAAACTCTTAACTATTAACTTCTAAAGGCAGTGAATACTTACGGTAACATCTTTCGTCTGACTACTTTTGGTGAGAGTCACGGCACCGCTGTAGGGGGTGTCATCGACGGCATGCCAGCAGGCATTGAGGTCGATGAAGCTTTTCTACAGCGTGAGATGGCGCGACGTCGTCCCGGTCAGTCGGCTATCACTACGGGTCGTCAGGAGCAGGATCACGTAGAAATCCTCTCTGGTGTCTTTGAAGGCAAAACTACAGGCACCCCTATCGGCTTTGAGGTCAGAAACAACAATCAGCACTCAAACGACTACGAGAATATCCGCAACCTCTTCCGTCCAAGTCACGCTGACTATACCTACACGCAGAAGTATGGCTTGCGCGACCATCGTGGTGGCGGACGCTCTTCCGCTCGTGAAACCTTATCGCGTGTTGTTGGTGGCTCTTTTGCCAAGATGGCATTGCGCAAACTTGGCATCGAAGTGATTGCCTATACCAGTCAGGTAGGAGATATCTGTCTCGAGAATGACTGGACGAAATACGATCTCTCACAGATTGAGAGCAATGCCGTCCGCTGTCCTGATGCAGTGAAAGCCGCAGAAATGGAAGATCTCATCAAACAGATCAAGGCAGAAGGAGATACCATCGGTGGCGTTATCACTTGCGTCATCAAGAACGTACCTGCAGGCCTGGGAGAACCTGTCTTTGGCCGTCTCAATGCCGCACTGGGCAATGCCATGCTCAGCATCAACGCCTGCAAAGGCTTTGAGTATGGCCTCGGCTTTTCCGACTGTGGCAAGCGAGGTTCAGAGATGATCGACACTTTTGTCCCATCAACCTCTCATTTGATTGATACCCGTAGCAATCACAGCGGCGGCATCCAAGGAGGCATCTCCAACGGCCAACCTATCTATTTCCGCTGCGCTTTCAAGCCTGTGGCTACGCTGCTGCGAGAGATTGAGACAGTCGATAAAGACGGCAATCCAACCGTGCTACATGCACGTGGTCGTCATGATCCATGTGTACTGCCTCGTGCGGTGCCGATTGTAGAGGCTATGGCTGCTATGACCATTCTTGACTATTATCTGTTGAACAAATGCGTACATCTCTAAAAATCTTATCTTGTCTGTCACTTGCGCTGCTGAGTTTAGCCAGTTGCGAACGTGATGATGCAGAGGAACCAGTATGGCAGCCCACGATTGCTGACCATACCGTTTTGATGTATCTGATAGCTGACAACACGGGTACCAGCCCTTCTTTGAGTGATGATATTCAGGTAAATGCCGAACAGGCTAAGTCGGCTCTGTTGAAAGAAGTATCCCAAGGAACAATCAATCTGGTCATCTACAAAGACAATGACAAAAGAGGAGATAAACTGCCAACACTTTCCTGGATTTATAAGAACAACAAAGAGAAGTTAGATACCGTACCCTTGTTGACCTACGATGCAGAGGTTGATTCTACTGATCCGGAAGAGATGAAAAAGGTCCTTCAGGCCACTTTCAGCAAGTTCGATACAAAAATAAAAGGCATGACCATAGGAGGTCACGCCTTAGGATGGGAACCCTCTGACGAATACAAAGCCTCAGCGAGTGCGAAGTCTACAGAGATCCAGTATATTGGAATCGATTGCGACACAGGAAATAGCACAAAAACCGGAGAGATGGATATCTGGGAGTTGCGCGAAGTCTTCGAACAGACAGGTATCAAGCCAGATTACCTGCTTCTCGACTGTTGTAACGCTGCTAACATTGAGATCGCCTACGAACTGAAGTCTGTAATACATTATCTGATTGCTTCAGTTGCTGAAATTGTTGGAGAAGGCTTCCCTTACTATAACGTAATTACCCGCTTGGCACAGTGTCACACAACAGAAGCTCTTCC
>DCIF01000148.1:2869-3400 GCA_002315795.1 Bacteroidales bacterium UBA1733 | reverse complement strand
CAAAAAGTTCAAGTAAACATTGACCGATTTACAATATGTTCCCGGTGTAGGCCCCAAAAGGGCAGAGCTCCTCGAGGCTGAATGCAATATTCACAGCCTTGAGGATCTCTTGTCATACTATCCGTTCAGATATATTGATAAGTCGAAGGTTTATCGGATATGCGACATCAATGGCACTATGCCCTGGATTCTGCTCAAAGGTCGTTTCACGACGATGGAGGAGGTAGGCATTGGTCAGAAAGGGACGTCGCATCGTCTGAATGCTCTTTTCTCTGACGGAACAGGCACCATAGAGTGTGTATGGTTCAATGGCATCCGTTTCGTACAGGAGAGTGTGCAGAAAGGCCGAGAGTATTTGTTATTTGGTCAGCCGAAAGAATTCAATCATAGTTTCAGTGTGGCTCATCCTGAACTCGATGTGGTGAAACCCGATGATGATCCTGACAGCAAATCAGGACTTTATGGTGTGTATTCGACTACAGAGAAGATGAAGCGGATGGGAATGAATTCGAAGACCATTCAGCGCATTGT
>DCIF01000148.1:0-2780 GCA_002315795.1 Bacteroidales bacterium UBA1733 | reverse complement strand
ATGCATCTGATGCCTTATAATCAGGCCATTCGTCAGATCCATTTTCCCGCCAATCCTGACAATCTGCGATATGCTCAGTATCGACTGAAATTCGAAGAACTCTTCTATCTGCAGCTTTATCTGATACGATCGTTCAGGATGCGTCATCAGGAGAATGGTGGCTTTCAGTTTACTACCATCGGAACTTGTTTCAATAGCTTCTATCACGAATGCATCCCGTTTGAATTGACCAATGCACAGAAGCGTGTGCTCAAGGAGATCAGAGCCGATGTGGGAAGTGGAAAACAGATGAACCGGTTGCTTCAAGGTGACGTAGGTAGTGGCAAGACCATGGTGGCGACCTTGACCATGTTGATGGCTCTTGATAATGGATTCCAGGCTTGTCTGATGGCTCCAACCGAAATCCTGGCTACCCAGCACTATGAGAACCTTTCTGTTCAGCTGGAACGTGTTGGTATCCGTTGCGCATTGCTTACTGGTAGTACGCCAAAGAAGCGTCGTGAGGAGATCCATGCGCAACTGGAATCTGGTGATTTGCAAATCCTTATTGGAACGCATGCGTTAATTGAGCCAGATGTTAAGTTTAAGAACCTCGGCATGGTGGTGATTGACGAGCAGCATCGTTTCGGTGTTGAACAGCGAAGTAAGCTCTGGCGAAAGAATACACGTCCACCTCATGTCCTGGTGATGACGGCAACGCCTATTCCGCGAACCTTAGCTATGACGGTATATGGCGATCTGGATGTGAGTGTAATCGATGAGTTGCCCCCTGGACGAAAACCGATAGAGACGCTGCATCGATATGACAATCAGCGACTGGGATTGACCCGTGCCATTCGTGGTGAACTTGATAAAGGCCGACAGGTCTATGTGGTTTATCCGCTGGTGCTTGAAAACGAAAAACTTAAGTACAAGGCTGTAGAACAGGGCTTTCTGGATATGCAGGCCGCCTTCGGTCCTGAATATCGCGTGGTGATGGTGCATGGCAAGATGAAACCGAAAGATAAGGAAGCTGCCATGCAACGGTTTGTACGTAACGAAGCGCAGGTGATGGTGGCTACAACTGTCATTGAAGTCGGTGTCAATGTGCCGAATGCTTCGGTTATGGTCATCGAAGGCGCCGAACGCTTCGGTTTGAGTCAGTTGCATCAGTTAAGAGGTCGCGTAGGTCGAGGTGCCGATCAGTCTTATTGTGTGCTTGTGACCAGCCCTAAGCTGAGTCGTGAAACCAAACAGCGCATTGATGTCATGTGCCAGACGACCGATGGCTTTGAGATTGCTGAAGCCGACCTCAGGCTCAGAGGTCCTGGTGATATGGAAGGCACTCAACAGTCAGGTCTGGCTTTTGAACTCAAGATTTCGTCTCTGGCCAAAGATGGTCAGATTCTTGAGACAGCCAGAAATTGGGCCAAGAAGGTCGTTGAAATCGATCCTCTTTTTGAATTACAGCAGAATGGACTCATCCGCCGCCGTATGGCAGTGCTCTTTAGTGGTAAGGTGGATTGGAGTATGATCAGTTAAATATTAAATAATGGCAGTATCCATGTATGAAATGCTGATGCAGCTTCCTGTTTTTCAGGGCATCAGCGAAGAACAGTTGACCAACATCATTGAGAAGATTCCTTTCGATTTCAGTCAGTATGAACCTGATTCGGTGATCATGAAAAGAGGGGAGGAGTGCAATGCAATGACCTTCGCCCTCTCAGGAATGGTGCGTACTTATACGCCGACGTTCGGAGGTAAGGTAATGATAGAACAGGATTTTCAAGGTCCTTTCACGATGCCATTCTATAACCTGTTCGGTGCTGAGACCCATCTGCATGATGATATGAAAGCAGTGACTCGTGCTGGTATCATGCGCCTAAGCAAAGCGCATTTTTTAGAGGTACTTCAGCAGGATCCTATTCTGCTCATTAACGTGATGAACATGCTTTGCACACATGCACAGAAGCAACATAAGGCCATGGACTTCAGTGGTGAGACAGATCCGCTGCTGCGTCTGGCTTCCTGGATTCTTGCATTTACCGAAAACAATGCTGTCAATATTGTACTATCGGCTGATACCGAAGACTGGTGCAAACTACTGCAGGTTGACGAACAGTCTTTCTGGCGCTGTGTGGCCTCGCTTGAGGGACAGCATATTTTAGAGACCGATGGAAGAAAGCTGAAATTGGTAGATCGATATGGCTTAAAGACATTTATAGTTCGCAAAACTACACAAAAGAATTGATTTTTGTGTAGTTTTTTTTGTGTTCTTGTTTAAAATAGTTATATTTGCATCGTTTGGGTTCTTGTGATTGCTTTGCAAAACCCGCACAGACAAAGGTTTTATTCGGATAATATTGTAAAAATAATCGAAATATATTTATGGTAAATCTTGAATTGAGTGAGCAGGAGTTGATTCGCCGTAACTCGCTCGAAGAAATGCGTAAGTTGGGCATTGAGCCTTATCCTGCTGCCGAATACGTGGTAACAGGCTTCAGTGATGAGATTCGTGATACGTTCGTGGATCTTCCTAAGATGATCAATGAAGCAGGTGAGGAGGTTCCTACTCCTGCCACTGCCGAGAATTCACGTCAGGTTAGTGTGGCCGGCCGTATCATGAGCCGCCGTATCATGGGTAAGGCAGCCTTCATGGAACTGCAGGACTCTAAGGGTCGTGTACAGGTCTATGTGAGCCGTGATGCTCTCTGTCCTGATCCTGAGAATACTGAGATGTATAATACCGTCTTCAAAAAGTTGCTCGATATTGGTGACTTTGTAGGTGTCAAGGGATATGT
>DCIF01000085.1:4360-5309 GCA_002315795.1 Bacteroidales bacterium UBA1733 | reverse complement strand
TTGCCGGTTTTGGCTTTTTCGTTCAACTACTGGCTCCTTATAGTTCTTTCGGCCGAATGGTTACAATGTTGCTCAAGCCGCTTTATGAGACAGGAAATAATGTCCTGGCTGCTAAGGCTGAAGAGGTAGGCTCCTTCCAGTATTATATGGTCGAAGTATGGCAGCGTTCTTTACCTTTGACAATCCTGTCTGCCTGTACTTTCCTCATTGTGGCTATTATGGCTTGGGTCGGCGGTCGTGCTTATTGCAACAACATCTGTCCGGTTGGAACCTTCTTAGGTTTCTTGTCCCGTCGTAGCTTGTTCCGCATCCAAATAGATGCTGATAAGTGCAAGAACTGTGGTCTCTGTGCACGCAAGTGCAAGGGTGCTGCTATTGATTTCAAGAACCATAAGGTCGATGGCTCACGTTGCGTTGATTGCTTCGATTGTCTGGAAACCTGCAAGCATGGTGCCTTGTCTTATTCTATTGCCAAGAAGTCTTTGAAGACAGAAACACCTCACTCTGGCAACGACTCTCAGCCAGATCGTCGTGCATTTTTAACGGCTACTGCCACCATTCTTGGCGCAGCTGCTATCAAGGCGCAGGAGAAGACCACTGATGGAGGTTTTGCAACTATTCTTGATAAGAAAGTTCCCGCTCGAAATATGACTATCTGTCCTCCCGGCTCTATCAGTCTTAAACATTTGCAACAGCATTGTACAGGTTGCCAGTTGTGTGTCAGTGAGTGTCCGAATGGTGTGCTTCGTCCAAGTAGTGATTTGTTGCACATGATGGTGCCGGAAGTCAGCTATGAGCGCGGCTACTGTCGTCCTGAGTGTACCCGTTGTTCGGATGTCTGTCCTGCAGGTGCTATCATCAAGTTCAAGGGAGATGCCGAAGAGCGTAAGGCTGTCAAAGCCAGCACTAAGGTCGGTACGGCACATTGGATCAAGGAGAATTGTGTTGT
>DCIF01000085.1:3732-4155 GCA_002315795.1 Bacteroidales bacterium UBA1733 | reverse complement strand
CAGCGTGAGATATAACCTCTAATATCCCTACGAGTCCTTTATGGTCTCATAATATTTCTTCGAAATAATGAAAAAGATGATAGATCGTCGCGAATTCCTTCAACGTCTTGGCCTTGGCACCGCAGCTGTCGCAACTGCCGCTACCTTGCCATCATGCATCTCAGCTCCAAAGTCATCAGTAGAAGGAGATTTCAATCCAAAGGGTGGCCCATTCAGCGAAGATCAGCTGGGAGAGATGACTTATCGAATAAATCCTGCCAATGGAGATAAGGTCAGCATCCTCGGTTATGGCTGTATGCGTTTTCCTCAGCGAAAAGACGGAGAGAAAGGTCCTGATGGCAATGACCTCGACCAGGAGAAGATCAATGAACTGATCAAGTATGCCATGGATCATGGTGTCAACTATTATGATACGAGTCCGGC
>DCIF01000085.1:0-3599 GCA_002315795.1 Bacteroidales bacterium UBA1733 | reverse complement strand
CAGCAGACGCGTGAGGCTTCTCAGGAGATGTTTCGCAATTCATTGAAGTATCTTCAGACCGATTATATTGACTATTTGCTTCTGCACAGTATCGGTGGCGGAGGTATGGCCAATTTCAACCGTCGTTACATGGATAACGGTATTCTTGACTGGCTCGTAGAGCAGAAGCAGAAAGGGGTGATCCGCAATCTCGGCTTCTCGTTCCATGGTGAGGCTGAAGTGTTCGAGACGATGTTGAAGTGGCACGATGAAGGTCGATACCACTGGGATTTTGTTCAGATACAGATGAACTATCTTGACTGGAACAATGGCGATAAGCAGGAGGGTCGCAGCATCAATGCCGAGTGGCTCTATACCGAGCTTGACAAACGCGAGATTCCTGTGGTGATCATGGAGCCATTGCTCGGTGGCCGACTTAGCAATCTGCCAAATCATGTCATTGCACACCTTAAGGCCCGTCTGCCTGAGATGAGTGCTGCTTCTTGGGCCTTCCGCTTCTGTGGTACTTATCCACGTGTACTCACCGCGCTTTCTGGTATGACCTATATGGAGCACTTGCAGGATAATCTTCGCAGTTTCTCTCCACTCATTCCTTTGACCGATGAGGAATTGGATTACCTCGAAGGTGCAGCCAAGCAGATCATCAAATATCCGCTTATTCCATGTAATGACTGTAAGTATTGTATGCCATGTCCTTATGGCCTGGATATTCCGGGAATATTCGTACATTATAATAAATGTGTAAATGAAGGAGTGCTGCCAGGGGGTGAAGAAGACGCGAACTACAGTGAGTTGCGTCGCAACTACCTGATCAGCTATAATCGTGCTATCCCGACACTCCGTCAGGCTGATCACTGTATCAACTGCAACCAGTGTTCGCCTCATTGTCCACAGAATATCCGTATTCCACAGCAGCTTGAGCGTATCAATGCATCAATCGAAGCATTAAAGCGCAAAGGATAATATACAATTATGTTCATCGAAGTAAAAGACGTCAGCAAACAATATGGAGATCACGTGGCATTAAGTCACGTGAGTCTCAGTGTTCCTGACGGTTCAATCTATGGCTTGCTGGGTCCGAATGGAGCTGGCAAGACTTCTTTAATCCGTATTATCAATCGTATCACGCATGCCGATAGTGGAGAGGTGCTGCTTCATGGTCGTCCGATGACCGATGCCGACGTTCTCAACATCGGCTACCTTCCAGAAGAGCGTGGTCTGTATAAGAAGATGACCGTAGAGGATGAGATCGTCTATCTGGCGCGTCTTCGTGGCATGACCCGCTATGATGCTATGCAGCGGATGGGAGACTGGCTCGAGCGTTTCGACCTTTCCGAGTGGCGAAAGAAAAAAGTGGAGCAACTCAGTAAAGGTATGGCCCAGAAGGTACAGTTTATCACCACCGTAATCCATCGTCCGCCCTTACTGATCTTTGATGAACCCTTCTCGGGCTTCGATCCTGTCAATGCCGATCAGCTGAAGCGCGAAATCCTCCGATTGCGTGACGAGGGAGCGGCCATTCTTTTCTCTACGCACAACATGTCTTCGGTCGAGGAGGTTTGTGAGGAGATCACACTCATCAATCATAGTGAGGCTGTGCTGCAAGGCAAGGTCGATGAGGTACGTCAGCGCTTCAAGAAGAATATACTCGAAGTGACTACGACCGACGGTCAGCGCTTCGACTATCGTCTTGAACCAGGTCAGACCATGCACGATGCCATTGCATCGCTCAATGATAAGTATTCACTAACCGGATTCCGAGAGATCCTGCCCTCTATGCATGAGATCTTTGTAGAAACGGTGAATTCTCAATTATGATTTGTCTTCTATGAATAAGTTAGGCCTTATCATTCAGCGAGAGTATCTGCAGATGGTGGCAAAGAAATCATTTATTGTCACCACGATTCTTGTCCCTATTCTCAGCATTCTTTTGTGTGGAGTTCTTCCTATAATGCTGTCGAATGTCAAGAGTGATGAAAAGAAACAAGTGGCTATCGTCGATCAGACCGATGGCCAGATGTTTCAGTCTCTATTTTCGTCTACTGACGAATATCAGTTCATTACACTGGCTTCTTCACAAGCCTCTGGAGATGAGGGTTTATATGCCTATTATAAGGAGAATAGCAGCTTATATGCCATCGTTCTGATACCTCAGGATGTCGTTGCTACTCAGCAGCTCACAATCTTGAGCGAGCAGTCGCTGAGTGGCAGCCTGGCTTCAGATATCCGAGGCATTCTTTATAGTCCGATGCGAAATATCAAGATTGCGGCTCACGATATTGAAGGATTGGAAGAGATCCTGCACGACTGTGATGTCAATCTCGATGTCCGTACCATCAAGTGGGGAGAAGATGGCCAGGAGACGGTGTCTTCGGCCATGGTATCAGAGATCGTGGGTATGTGCCTGGCATTCTTGACCTATATGTTTGTCCTGACCTACGGTGCCATGATTATGAGTGGCGTTGTGGAAGAGAAGACCAATCGCATTGTCGAGGTCATCATCTCATCGTGCAAACCCATAGAACTCATGCTTGGCAAGATTATTGGTGTGGCTTTAGTGGGATTGACACAGTTCGCTATTTGGGGTGTGCTTCTTGGCGTTTCCGGTCTTATCGCTTCCATAGTCTTTGGCCTCAATTCCGGTGCCCCTGATCCGTCCCTCCTGACTGCCGACCCCACTCTTGACCCCTCTGCTCTTGCGCAATCCTCGCTCCTTACGCCTCATACTCATGAGCTCATCATGATGGTTCTGAGCGTAAACTATCCGCTGATCCTCTCATGTTTCCTGCTTTATTTTGTCGGGGGGTATTTACTTTACGCAAGTCTCTTTGCTGCCTTTGGTTCGGCTGTAGATCAGCAGCAGGATACTTCTCAGTTCATGGCTCCAATCATGTTCTTCATGATTTTTGCCTTGTATGCTGGTATCTTTAGCATGGAGAATCCTGATGGACCGCTGGCCTGGTGGTGCAGTATGGTGCCATTCACTTCGCCAATCACCATGATGGTCCGTCTTCCATTCGATGTCCCATTCTATGAAATTGCTCTTTCTTTGATCATTCTATATGCCACAGCTTTCCTGATTCTTTGGCTGGCAGCGCGTATCTATCGCATCGGTATTCTGATGTATGGCAAGAAGTTCTCTTGGAAAGATATTGTTAAGTGGATTCGTCAATAATTTCAAAAAAAGATAGAAATTAAATAAAAAAAGACAGTTTCTTCAGCGAAACCTAAATAAAAACTCCTCAAAATTTCATTTTTTTTATCTGAGATTTTGAGGAGTCATTTTTTATATATATATTTGCGCGACGTATAGTGTGATTGCCGTACGCATCAGTGTGGCGACCATAGCCGTAGGCATGTCTTTTTTTTATTGCCGGTCCTCTTTGATTAAACAAAACCATTATTGATATGAAAATTTCTCACCACTCATTCTGCCAGTTCTCTAGCAGATCTTACTTGTATTCTTTGCTATTGCTTTTGGCGACTCTTTCTTCGTGTTCCACACCTTACAACATCGCCTATTTCCAGGACATGCCATTAGAGAAGAAGGTGCCAATCGTGAAACCACAGAGCATACGCCTCCATCCGGCAGATAAGGT
>DCIF01000069.1:5419-8160 GCA_002315795.1 Bacteroidales bacterium UBA1733 | reverse complement strand
GAGTGACAACGGCTGCCACAGCATCACCGTATGAATAGACGGTCACGGTGATAGGATCTGAGTCGTAGCTACCCGCATTATCGGTAGCAGTGACAAACATCTTCAAAGTGAATGAAGAGTTTGATGGAGCGCCGAACTGATCAGCCACACTCTTGAAATCGACCTTAGACAGAGTCGTAGTGAGCTTATCAGTCGCTGGACCTACGTTGAGCGTATTGTCATTGTAAGTTCCCTTAAGCTGGTAGCTGACAGTACCCTGAGTGAAACGAGCAGCAGTCCAAGCCCATGTAATCGACTCGCTCATGGTGTTCTGAGTCATCAGAATAGAACTGTTCTCAGCCAGTTTAGGAGCAGTAGGGTTGGTTGAGAATGCATCCTCAGCGTCCTCCTGGCAGCTTGCTGCTGCAAGCATAAGAGCTGCAGCGGCAAACATATATTTGAAATTCTTAATCATAGTATTTTCTCTTGATTAAATGGATTACAGATTATTCGATAACCAGAACGTAAGGAACGCGGTTAGCATAGATACGAATGCGGTGTGCACCTGCAGGACAAGCGATGTTTGCACCATTGTCTGTGGTCAACTCATAACCACCTGCAACGGCAGAGCTCATCTTACCTGTAGAACCCCAACTGGTTCCCCAGTCCTTGTTCAGACGAACCTTGATCTCAGTATCTGAAGCGAAGTTGATCTCGTCAGTAACAAATGAATTGGTTTTATAGTCATAGTTGAGCATGTCATCAGCGCCCCAATCGTTATAACCACCAATCAGGCTCAAGGTGTTACCAATCTCCTTGGCATCGATGGTCATGGTAGCAGTCTTGACGGTGATCTCCCAGATAGTACTCTTTGAGATATCAAGAGAGAGGTTGCTGTCACCCTGATCAGGATCGAGGTTATCCCAACCTGGAGTCAGATAGTTGAAACCCCAGTTACCACCACTCCAGCTACGGAGCTCAGTGATCTTGAAGTAAGAGAGAGCTGCACCACCATCATTGAAGTCCATCATAGCGGTGTAAGTGTTCGAGCCGCCCTTGGTCTCCCAGATCTGAGGAGCACTAGCAATGTCCCAACCACCAGAGAAATTACCACAGCAGTAGTACCACTTGAGGGCAGCCTCGAAGGTAGTTACATTGAAGCTGTTAGTGCTGTTAGAAGTGATCTCCTTATAGGCATCAGTACCGTTGATCTTAGCGGTAACATAAGCTGTAACCTTCACTGTCTCATTAGCACTGCAACCAAGATCGTTCATCAGAACGCCATTGAGGTCACCCTTTGAAACTGCCAAAGTTGTATATGGAGTATTGGCAACGAAACCAGACTTACCATTGCAAGTAACATACAATGAATAAAGAGTCTGTACTGGCTGGCCAAAGTCTGCCTTCGACCAAGAGAAGACTACGGTCTCAGCATCAGAGTTGTCAGCATTAACAATCACGTCGCCTACATTATTAATAATAGGAGCTACAAAGTTTGACTCATTAGCCAACTGTGGAGTTTCCATATCATTGTCGCAAGAAGCAAACATCAATGCTGCTACGCCAAGGAAAAGAATATTTTTGATAGCTTTCATAATTGGATCATCTTTTTATGATTAATAGCCAGCATTCTGCACGAGGTTTGGATTCTGAGTAAGATCTGAATAGAGCAGAGGGAAGACCGTGCGATAGTTTGGCAAAGAGGTCTTACCATTAGCAACACCACCCTTATAAGGCCATGCGAACGACATAGAGGTGTAGTAGCCATAGCGGATAAGGTCGGTACGACGATGACCCTCCCACATCAACTCAGCACCACGCTCTGCAAGGATATCATCCAACTCAATGGCCGAAGCAGTGCTAACACCAGCACGGTCACGAAGAGCCTGGATGTACTGGCCAGCAGCGCTGCTCTTTGCAACAGTTCCGTTCAGACGGCAGTCAGCCTCAGCATAGATAAGATACATCTCAGCCAGACGGATCATTGGGAAGTCGATAGACGAGAACTTAGAGTACTGGTCACCATTGCTATAAAGGTTACCCTTAGAGTCACGGCTAGAATACTTCCAGCAACGCCAACCAGTGTTGGTGCTTGTTGGATCATACTCCTTCTTGCAACCTACGTTCGAAAGCATGGCGCGCTTGTCAGATGACTCTGGGAAATAACCGAGAGGCATATTGTCTGTAGCAGCGTTCCACTTGATACCGAAGTTAAGGTCAACATACTCAGTAGGAACGTGATAACCATTCCAACGCTCGACGTTCAAAGTTGAACCAAGAGAAGCTTTTACAACTCCTTGACCAATGAGGTAATCTGCAATGGCTGAAGAGTTAGCATCATCAAGTGAAGCAGAAACCAAAGTGGTAGTACCACCCCAAGACTGGGTGTAGTCACGATCATAAGGAACAGCAAAGATCAGCTCCTGAGTTGCATTGGCATTCTCACCATTATCCTGCATGAAGAGTTCCTGATAATTTGGACAAAGTGAATAACCGCCATTAGCAATAACCTCTGCAGCAGCATCCTTTGCCTTCTGCCACTGTGCAGTACCGGTATAGACCTCAGCATTGAGGTACATACGAGCCTGGAGAGCCTTAGCAGCACCACGGCTTACACGTGGATAAGTATTGGTAGCAGGAAGAAGAGTATAGAGTTCGTCGAGTTCGGTATCGATCCACTTAAAGAGCTCTGCACGGCCAATCTGCTTTGGCATCTCACCGCCAATGTTCTCTTCAAGAGCGAAAGGAGGATTACCAAAGAG
>DCIF01000069.1:2550-5358 GCA_002315795.1 Bacteroidales bacterium UBA1733 | reverse complement strand
CTGGTCAAGACCTGCGAGATTAGAAGAACCTGCCTGAATCAGGAACTCATTAGCACGGGTGACAGCCATCATGCCACGAGTATAGACAGCAGTGATAGCAGAGTTGCCCTGAGCGGTCCAGGTTCCATTCTGTGTATCGGTGATATAAGAGTCACCCCAAGTACACTTCAGACCGTCGGCAGACATCTCCTGCAAGTTGAGGTACTGACGGCAAAGCTCTGACTGGCCAGCATCACTTACTGCGATGTCCGAACCACCAGGGTTATTTTGGCTTACCAGGACGTATGAACCGTAAACGTAGGCCAGACCTGACTCAAAGTCAGCAAGAGTAGAATAAGCCTGGGCCGCAGTCTTATCGGTCTCATTCAATGGCAAAGTATCGAGGTCGCCTACGCAGGAGCTCAATGCCGTTACGCCTGCTGCAACCATTGCCAGAGTATATATATGCTTTTTCATATTATTGTAACCGAATTATTAGAAGTTAACACTCACACGGAAAGTGTAGAGACGTGGACGTGGAATGATGTTGTTATCTACACCGTCAGAAGAGGTAAGCTCTGGATCAAGACCTGAGTAATTGGTGATGGTGAAGACATTCTGTACAGAAGCACCGAGGCGTACAGAACCCTTCCAGCTACCGATCTTATCGAAGGTATAACCGAGGTTGATATCGTCCATACGGAAGAAAGTAGCATTCTCAAGGAACATATCAGAGTATGACTGATAGTCAGACATAGCGGCAGTCCAACCAGTCTCCTTCACAAAAGTGGTAAGGTTGCTGATGTAACCCTTGGTCCAGTCCTCAGAGAATGCGGTTGCATTACCCTTAGCGACCTTATTAAGTGCATAACCACCAATTGAACCATGAGCATTGAAGCCGAGACTCCACTGCTTCCAGGTCACCTCAGAAGAAAGGCCATAGAAGAACTTAGGCTGGTAGCTCTTACCAGTTACATAACGGTCATCTGGAGTAATCTCGCCATCGCCATTGCGATCAACGAATACATTCTCAATGGCCTTACCGTTCTCATCGTATGCCTGCTGATAGAGGTAGTAGGTCCAAGGTGTGTATCCTACACGATAGAGTGAGGTGAAACCTTCGTTGTTACCCATTGACTGACCGGTCTGAACACCGATGTAGTCAGCAGAAGGAACGTCGGTCAACTTAGTAACCTTGATGTTCTGGTAAGTTCCGTTGAAGTTGATGGTCCAACGGAGGTTACGGCTCTCAATTGGAATGAGGTTCAAATTGAACTCGACACCCTTATTCTCCATATCACCGACGTTAGCGATAACGGTATTAGAGAAGTTGTTTCCGAGTGGAGTAGGAACTTCGTTCAAAAGATCAGTTGTCTTACGGAGGTAGACATCGACGTTACCATTGATGCGACCGTTGATGAAACCGAAGTCGATACCAGCATTGTAAGTAGTACAGGTCTCCCACTTGATGTCCTTGTTATAGGCATTAGGAGCAAGTGTGTAGATAAAGCTCTGACCGCCCCATGGCATACGCATACGGATATCTGAAGAAGTTGTGTACTTAGCCTGGTAAGAATAGCAGCGGTCCATACCGATATCCTGCTGGCCAGTCTGACCATAACCCAGACGAAGCTTCAAGCTTGAGAGAGCATCGATTTCCTTGATGAAGTCCTCCTCACCGAGGTTCCAAGAGAGAGCACCTGACTGGAAGAGACCCCAGCGGTTATCCTTAGAGAAGCGTGAAGAACCGTCATTACGGAGGGTATAGGTGAAGTAGTACTTATGAGCGAAGTTGTAGTTCAAACGACCATAGAAAGATACGATATAGTACTCACGACGATCGGTTGGGCTGATCTGATATACATTCTCTGGCTTCTGGCTTTCAGAATCGAAATTATCCTGCATTGCCTGAGAATTGATATAATACTCATTATTATATTTAACGTAGTTGTGCTGCCAAGAGTAACCAGCCATCACATCAAGGTTGTGCTTGCCAAACTCCTTATTAAAATCTGCGTATGCCTCGAGAAGGCTGTTGCTGTTCTGGCTTGAATAGTAGTGATACTGGTCAACACCGTCAGAACGCTTTGCAGAGATTGTATTCAGGTAGTTGTAGTCATCGCCAGTGGTACGAGAGAAGTCATAACCAGCGTTGATATTGAAACGCAAAGCCTCAAAGCCATGAATCTTATAGTCGAGCTGAACGTTACCAAGAGTACGCCAAGAGTTGTTCTTGTTATAGCGGTCATAGAGACTTGAGAGTGGGTTCACGCCTGCCATGGTGTTAGCAGAACCGTCAGACTGAAGCCAGTTGAAATATTCGCCACTGATGCCATTACCTTTATCTGTCTCAGGAACGAGAGTAGAGAAAGAGATTGCGCTGCCGACAGCACCACCAGCAGTGTAAGTAGCCTTGTTGTTGATGGTCTTGTTGTTGACATTAACAGAGAGGTGCTTGTCAAAGAAGGTTGGAGACAAGCTGACAGAAAGGTTGGTACGACCATTGTCACCTACCTTGAGAGTTGCCTGATCATAAGTATAACCAACGCTGACACGGTAAGGAAGGAAACCTGCCTGGCCGAATACGCTGACGTTGTGGTCAGTAGTCACAGCAGTACGATAGATCTTGTCCTGCCACTTGGTATCAGTATTGCCATACTTAGAAGCAATATTGCTGACGAACTGAGCACGATCGGTACCCGCATAAGAGGTATTGATCAGATCGACATACTCCTGAGAATTGAGAACGTCAAGAGTAGCAGTGTTCTGCTTGAAAGAAACTGAACCATTATAAGAAATCTGAACCTTGTTGCCAGAACCCTTCTTGGT
>DCIF01000069.1:0-2433 GCA_002315795.1 Bacteroidales bacterium UBA1733 | reverse complement strand
AAAGGATTGGCCATACCAGCACCACCTTCTGAAGTTACAGGTACACCGTCAATAACGATCAATGGATCATTGCTAGCATAGAGAGAAGCAGCACCACGCAGACGGATGGTAGCGCCCTCAGTAGGGTCACCGGAAGCTGGAGTTACGAGAAGTCCAGGAACCTTACCTTTGAGCATCTGGTCTGGAGAAGTAACTGCACCGCGATTCACTTCCTCAGCCTTGATAGCTACAACTGAACCGGTGAGGTCGTTCTTCTTTACAGAACCGTAACCGATGACAACTACATCTTCGAGCATTTCTGAGTCCTCTACCAATGTAATGTTAAGTGGCTTGCCATCAAAGGTTACTTCCTGTGATTTGTAACCGATGAAAGAGATTACCACTACTGAACCCTTAGGGGCCGTGAAGGAGAAATTACCATCAAGGTCTGTAGTTGCGCCATTGGCAGTACCTTTGACAACAACATTAGCACCAAGAACGGGCTCTCCAAAATCGTCAATGACTGTACCCGAGACGGTCATCTCCTGGGCATAGACACTGGCTGTCATGAGAAGTCCTACCACCATAGCGGTAAGGGCTTTGAAGGATTGCTTCAATTTCATGTGATTGTGGATTTGTTAATTAATATTTAAATAAGATAATTTAATATGCGATGATAATTAGGGTCATTCTGTTTTTGCAATGTCGAAATGCACTTACTCATCAAGAATGCGGTGCAAAGATAGCAATATTTTCTTATATACGCGCCAATATGATTTAATTATATAAATGGATATAACTAATAATTATATATATTAATCTGTTTTATAGATATTTAATAGAATTGATTAAAATAAACAAATATAAATCGATTTAAAGGAAAAAAAATTGTAACATCACAGTATTTTGATGTTACATTAAAGATTATGATATTTACTTTAAGAAAGAAAAAAAGGCAAAACCTATCAGTAAACAAGGAAAAAGTACGAGTTTGCAATACAAACGCACTTAAAACAACAAAAAAACAAGGCAAAACCATAAAATATAAAAAAAATATTTGGAGATAACCTCATTTTCTTTTATCTTTGCACAAAGATTTATCAATAAGCGCACCAGATTACACAAAAGCCGTCTTAACAAGAAAACGAACCCGGGATATTGATGCAAAAACAACAATAACCCACAGACACAAACTTGAATGAAAAACAAATTCTATCTTACTGCGCTTATAGCTGCGCTAGCTTTTTCTGGGTGCACTAACCACAATGCCACTCCTCAGACAGACAATATATCAGAGGGGAAAATTGTCATCTATCAGATGATGGTCCGTCTCTTTGGCAATGAGAATACTACTAATAATATAAATGGTACGCGCGTAGAGAATGGCTGCGGAAAGATGAGCGACATTACCTCAGAGGCCTTGCAGTCAATCAAGCGTCTTGGAGCAAACTATGTATGGTACACGGGTATCATCCAGCAGGCCACTAAGACCGACTGGTCGGCACAAGGGCTACCTTGCCAGAATGCAGATGTGGTGAAAGGAAATGCAGGCTCACCATACGCCATTGCCGATTATTATGCTGTTTCTGCAGATATTGCAGACCAGGTTGAGACCCGCATGGAGGAGTTTGACGCCCTTGTAGCTCGCACGCATGAGGCTGGTCTGAAGGTCGTACTTGACTTTATTCCAAACCATGTAGCTCGTGAGTATAAAAGCGTTATCAAACCAGAGATTTCATTAGGTGTATCAGATGACGTCTCAAAGGCTTTCGATCCGCAGAACAATTTCTATTACTTCCCTGGAGAGACACTCACCTGGAGCAGCTACACAGAAACCCCAGCCAAAGTCTCTGGCAATGATGTATTTGGTAGTGTCATTCCATCTGAAGGAGACTGGTACGAGACCGTCAAGCTCAACTATGGTGTAGAGTATAAATCAGATGGCACGCGTGAGAATCACTTCGATCCAATCCCTTCTACCTGGGTCAAGATGACCGACATCCTGCTCTATTGGGCCAGCAAGGGTGTAGATGCTTTCCGTTGCGACATGTCCGAAATGGTTCCTTCTGCCTTCTGGCACTACGGCATTGGTCGCGTCAAAGAGCAGTACCCTCATATTCTCTTCATCGCAGAAATCTATAATCCAAAAGTTTACGAGGAGTACATTGTCACAGGTGGTTTCGACTATCTCTATGACAAGGTAGAACTGTATGACTCTATCCGTAGTGTTGTAGAAGGCCGTCGTCCGATTGAAGCAATCGAAGCTTGTCTCTCTCTGCCAACTTACACCAACGAGAAAGTTTCCTCGCACATGCTCAACTTCCTTGAGAATCATGACGAGCAGCGTATCGCTTCTGAGTTCTTTGGCAAGAATCCCCAAGCCGGCATCCCAGCTCTATATGTCAGTGCATTAATCAACAGTAATCCTTACATGCTCTATTTCAGCCAGGAACT
>DCIF01000026.1:6465-12537 GCA_002315795.1 Bacteroidales bacterium UBA1733 | reverse complement strand
GTCACATTTTTGATGAAATATTCGAAAAAAAAGATTGGAAATGACTGATTATTCAAGAAAAAGCAGTAACTTTGCACAGCAAAGGCGAAAAAATTTAATTCTTGAAACGCCTTCTCGCCAGAGTAGATGGCGTTGGTAAGATATGTGTCAAAAAAGACTACTATGGCAGCAAAGAGTTTTATCAGGATCTTGATGAAGCAGAAGCTGAAATTGCCCAGGGCAAAGGTGTGCGTATAGACAGTCAGGAATCTTTGGATGCTCTGTTTGCATGATGTACACACTTATCTTCTCTCCACGTGCTATGTCAGATTTTCAGAAAATCAAAAAGTCTGGGGATGCTGGGCGCATAAATAAACTGAAGAAGATTCTCGAGGAACTACGTGTACATCCTCTGGAAGGTACAGGAAATCCGGAGAAACATCAGAAAGAAATGGCCATGTCACATGTCACAAATGTCACACATGTCACATGGCCATTTCTCCTTCAGCACTTGGCAAATAGCTTCATGCCTTCTCTCATCTCACCCGTCTCGCGCACCTTACCGGCGTTCTTGAGGCGCTCTATCATCTTACGCAGCGTGTTGGCCTTGCGTCCGGGGAAGAGCACCGCTAAGTCATCGTAGGTGAAAGGCTCGGCGGGCAGCGCCACGTAGTTAGAGTCCTGCTTGAAGGTCGAGACACCGGCATAGGCGGCATTGAGCTGCTCCCGCATCGTCTTGGCCCAGAGCCGGTATTGCGCCTCCAGACACTTGTCGGCAGCAAAGACAGCCAGGTCGACGGCACTCTGGCGCTCCGTGTAGTCATTGAGGTCGATGTCACGCGCATCCACCGTGCGGCCCTCGCGGTCTTCCTGATCCATGATCTGCTGCACCACCCATGCCAGCTGCATCGTCACGCCGTAGTTATGTGCGATGTCGGCACTGCGGTTCTTCAGTATCAGACGCTCATCGTCCTCAAGGCTCTCCTGACGGGTCTTCTCCACCCATTCGTTGAGTTCTCGGTCAATCTTAGGCGTGCTGATACGGCCGTTGAGCTGCATCATGATGTTCGATGCGCGACGGATGTAAGCCTCGTCCTCGTCAGAATACTGCACGTAGTGAGGCATCCTGGCGCGAAGAGCATCGGGCACCAGCACGAAGAAGACGCGTGTAGCGCCGCCATTGGTCACATGCTTGCTCCAGGTGGCCAGCGTCTGGTCGCGCGTGCCCTCGGTAGCAATGTTCCATGCCACAGCCACGCGGCAGCGCAGCGAGTTGCGCACAAACGACTGGTTGCCCACCATGCTGTTGTCGAAGAGGTAACGCATGAAGTCCTCACGGTTGGTGTACTGTCCGCCCTGCGCCATACGCATTGACGACACCTCATCGCAACACGTAAACGTGTGCTTGCCCTTGGCATCGTACATACGCTTGATGTGCTCCAGGCGCGTAGTGTTGGGCGGCATGATGCGGATCACGATGTCGGTAGGCGGCTTGGGCTGCTCCTTCTTGTTCTTGGCTGCATCGCACTTCTCGAAGTACTCATCCTCGCGGCGCTGGTTCTCATCGTCAATCTCCTGCACGGGCTTGATCAGCTCGAGCACAGGCGCCATGCACGGCTTCTTGTTGGCCGTAGGGTAGCCGTCGAGATGACTCCACGCATTGAGGCGCGAAGGGGCCTTGGTGCCGAACTTACGGGTCACGTCGGTCATCAGGAAGTCCATGGCAGGCACCGCCAGGGTCAATGCCGGGAACTTATAGCCCGGAGGCGCCACCTTGAGCAGCGTGTTGAGCCAGCGGGGCAGCTGGGGCATCTGCACCTCATCGAGGATGCACGACTCAAGCGAGGGGTACGGACCACCGCCCTCATAAGGCTGCGTCATGGCCTCTGCTTCGCTCACCGGCTCTCCCTTGCCGCTATACCGGCGCAGCACCTCCTGCACCACCTTAGGCGTCAGTGAGCGGTCACGCGCCAGTGCCGACCGTATGATGCTGTCTATCTCCGCCTCGCTCAGACCGAAGCTGTAGTCGGGCCACAGCAGCTGCTTGATCAGCGCGAAACTGTGATCGGTGCAGTAGCGCAGGTACCTGGTCACCACGCCGAATACCGTGTCGTTGCGCGTACCCTCAGGCACATCGGGGAAAGTCGGCGCCACCATCTTGAAGAAGGCGGGGAGGATGCTGTTGTATGGGAGAGCGGGGGAGGAGGCTGAGGGTTCTGAGGGTTGAGAAGGTAGAGAAGGTAGAGAGGGTAGAGAGGGTTGAGAAGGTTCAGAAGGTTGAGAGAGTTCTGAAGGTTCATTCACAAAAATCTCATCGTCAAGAAACACCAGCTTGTCGGCAGGGGTGAAGAAGACGCGTGTAATGTCTTTCGCGCCCTTGTCATAGGCTACACCTAACACACTTGAGGCCCACTTGAGATTCTCTTCCTGCGACAGTTCGGGATGGCGGCGGAAGACGATGTGTCCGCAGTTCGGTTTCGTGGCGCTGTTTTCGAACATCAGCAGTCCCAGTTCGTCTTTTTTGCTCAGCACGAAGTCGGTGTCGATGGGCTCGTCAATATCCATGCCCACCGTATTTGATGGCGTCTTGCTGCCTCGCAGCAGACCGTCTTCATGGGGCAGACACGAGTAGTTGCACTGCAGCATCTGCTGCTTCTCTGCCCGTCGGTTCTGCTCACTGTCGCGCAGAGCCATATATTCGGCTCGGTCGTTGACGGGAAGCATTACCTTCTTCCCGTCACGATAAATGATTCTAAATACACTCATAGTCAGTCAGTTATTTACTTACCCAGATATTGTCTGATAGCAGCTACGCCCATCGCAGCCTCCACCACGAAGGTGCCGCTGTGGCAGTCCTTGCTGTCGGTCCGCACCTTGACGGTCAGCGAGATGAATCCGTCGAGCGTCTCACTCACGCGTCCATGAGGCAGTTTCATGATCTCCGAGGCGCGCGACTTATGTCCGCCCTGCGATTCGAACTCGAAGGTTCCGTCACTGTTCTGCCTTCCCTTACCGCCGATGCAGAAAGGCATCACGGCATTGATATTCGGATCGTCTGGTGAGAAAAGGAAATGCTCACCGTCATAAGATGCTGTTCCATACAGCTTGTTGTTCTTTCTATTCATAATCAAAACGAGAATTAGAAAGACTTTATCCCCCCTTGGCACGCAAGCCATTTCTTCAGGGGATAACTCCTCACACAGAGGGTAGTTTTTTTAGAGGGCCGGGGTGGGTCTGAGCATAAACCTCACCACCTTATGCCTGTTCTTCTTTATGTCAGGCTGGCAGCTCACATGCAGCCAGAAATCCTTGCGGTTGGCAGTCTCCATGATCAGCTGGTCGAAGTCGGTGTTGCCGATGATAAACTCCATCCACTCACGCGCCTTCTTCATATCAGTGTGGCGCTTCCCGTCGGCCCAGGTGGCATCGGTCAGCGGCAGGCGTATGTCGGCCGCCATGCCCAACGTATGCTGGCTGCTCGGCACGCCACCCACGCGGCGGTTCAGCTCTGGGCAACGGTATCCGCTGGCTATCTCCACAGGCTCACCCGCCCACTGGCGCAGCGGTTCGAGCACCTGCCTGCACAGGTTCTCCAGACGCGGCACGAACTGCGAAGGCACGCGGTTGTCAATGCCCAGGCGCTCAGCCGTCTCACTCTTCATGAACTCTCCCAAGCGGAAGTGTTCGGTCAGTCGTAATGTTTCCATAAAAAAAATATTAATTCAACTTAAAGGTTATTAAAGGGCTCTTTTACTCCCTTTCTTTGCATCGTACCAGAACGCCACTTCCCTGAGCACCGTCAGCACTACCCGCAGCCATTTCGTTAAGATTGCTCTCATTCATATACATCTCCTTTCTCGTCTGTTGTGTGATTGACGATGCAAATATCGGCAGAAAAAACGAATCCCCGAAACCGCCAGAGGCAGTTCCGAGGATTTCCAAAATCTTCCAAAAAATTCCAATTTTCTCCAACCGGCTGTCAGTCGGAGATAGCAGAAGTCACTTTCCGAGGATGGTGCAGAGCTCTTCTTCGGTGGCTGCCGACTCCGTTTCGGCAATGCGGCTCCGATCTATAGCCTTCGGGAAATAGTCGGCAAAGGTGGTGCGACTGATGCTGGTGCCATACTTCGTGTTAAACTCATCGACGCTCATCGTGTTGCTCACCAGATTCACGCGGATGGCAGCCACCAGGGGCATGAAGAGCTTGCGCAGGTCGGGCTTCTCCTGCCTGGCCTCCTCACTGATGCGCGTCTCTACCAGCTGCAGGGCATTCTTGCGGCGGTCGGCGGCTGAGGGCTGACCGAAGTGGTAGGTCGGATGGTTGATGTCGCCATTGATCGTGCCACCGTTGTTGATGATCGTACCGTTGAAGTTGATGTTTACTCCTTCTTTCATGTTGTATATCAGTGATTATAGGTTAAAAAATGTTACGCGGTTCGGTCACGTCGCCCGTCATGGTCCCGCCGTTGTTGGTAGTAGGGCCGCTGATGTTGGTCGTGTGATTGCCGATAGACTGCTTCATGCCACCGATCAGCTGCGACATAATCATTCTCTGCGACTCACGCAGCCAGCCGATCTCATCGCGCAGGGTCTTATTCTCGGCAAGCAATGCCTGTCTCTCTTCGCGCAATGCCTGTCTCTCTTCGCGCAGCCGCTGGTTCTCAAGCAGCAGGTCGGCCGCCGCGAACTGCTGGGGCGCAGAGGCAGAAACAGGCACATCGTCTATCACTTCACGGTTATAGGCCAGCAGCACATAGCGGCCCGCGATGTCAAAGGCATACTGCGGGAACTCCCTTTCGGGCGTAGATTCCTCGAGCAGCAGGCAGGTAGTATCCCAGAAGAAATTCTCCTCCGAGCTCAGCGTCTCATCATTATATAGCAGTCGGCTGCCGTCTATCTCTATGGTCTCCTGCGCCTCGCCGTGCAGCATCTGGTAGAAGTTGCTCGTCGTGGCCATATCCTTCTCGGCCGTCAGCACAAACGCACATGCCAGGTTGAGAGCGCGCAGCAGCCCCGGCATCTCTACAAAGAACTTATGGTCCTTATAGGCACGCATCAGACGCTTCAGCCTCCGACAGAAGCGGGGGCTGAACCTGTTCTCCAGGTCCTGAAGGCTTTTGATATGAGAGCGTACGTGCATAGGTCGATACGGTTTTAAAATTTAGCGGCCGCAAAGATACTCATTTCTGCCGATCTTTCCAAATCTTTTGATGCAAAAAATCGCCATTGTTTGAAAATTTGTGGCCTGTGTGACCGATGTGACATTTGTGACATGTGACATGGGTCTTTTCGGTTTTGCGACGGGGTGATTTTATCTTAGTAAAAGGTTTTAATAATATATATATTATTAAATGATTATTTTCCCCCTCCTTACCCCCAAAAAACGTAGAATAGGCGATGTCACATGTCACAAATGTCACATCGGTCACATCGTTTTTTCCCTGTTTAATTCTTGACCCACCCCATAATTCTTGAAATTCTTATAATTCTTGTTCTTTGTTCTATGAAATATAAAATTTTTAGAAAAAAGTTGCAGAAAAATTTGGATATATCAGAAATAATGCGTATCTTTGCACCGTGTTTAAGTGATGACCGAAGCGAGGCAAAATTGATGAATGAGGCCTGTCGTCAATGATGTGCAGCATCAGCATCAGAAACACACACTCCCGGGGCAGGGCCCCGTGCTTAGACAGGCATAGCCAAAATCTCTCATGCTATGCCAGAACAACCAACAAAAACTATGATCAATTACAGTATTGTGATGCGTCCGGTGAACTCAAACCTCTTTGAGATCAACGCGGCTAAGGGCCGTATCAAGGCTGCCCAGGCAGCTGGTGAGACTCCCAACGCAGCCGACGTGGCTCTGGTGGCTACCGAGAAGCAGAACGCCTTCGCCACCGCGCAGTATGCCGATGTGATGACCATCGAGAAGTTCGCACGCCACATCGCTACCCATGGCTGCGTCTATTCGCGTGCCGACATCTCGGCTATCCTCTACATGGCGGTGGATTGTATGCGCGAGCAGCTCCTCGAGGGCAAGAAGATCCGTCTGGGCGACCTGGGTGACTTCTCTGTTTCGCTCTCGAGCAAGGG
>DCIF01000026.1:5964-6406 GCA_002315795.1 Bacteroidales bacterium UBA1733 | reverse complement strand
GCCGCAAACATCACCGAGGTGAAGGTGCTGTGGGATGCAGGCTCGGAGTTCAAGAACCTCAAGAAGGATGCCGAGTTCAACCTCGTGGCAAGCCGCAGCGCTCAGGCTGCTCTGCTCAAGGCGGTAAAGTCTGGTGGTGATACTCCAAGTGGTGGTGGAGACACTCCAAGCGGTGGTGGTGGTAGCAACCCAGCTGCTGATCAGAACACCATCTCGATTACCAGCATCGGAGGTGTGGCCAATGGCGGTGAACTGACTATGCGACCGGCAACCACCTACACCGTAGTGGGTACGAAGCTGACCGATCTGGATTCGGACATGTTCCAGAACAGCGCCGGTAAGGAGCTGACCTTCACGGCAACGAGCGACACGGAGGGTACTCTGGCCGTACCGTTCGGACAGGAACTGGGCAGCACCCCATCGACCCTCGATGTCTATGCCT
>DCIF01000026.1:5718-5941 GCA_002315795.1 Bacteroidales bacterium UBA1733 | reverse complement strand
CACCCTTAATGTGAAGGGCTCGTAATCGCGGCAATTCCTAAACGTGAGCTCCCATGAAATGGAATCTCAAGGAACTCTCGGCCATCATCCTCCTCACGGCAGGTGTGGTGATGGCCTTTGTAGCGCTCTTCCTGCCGCCACCCGGCGAGATCAGCGACTCGGTGCTCTGGCTCTTCGCCCAGATACTGATCTATGCTGGCAGCATCTTTGGTATTGAGGCATA
>DCIF01000026.1:2327-5695 GCA_002315795.1 Bacteroidales bacterium UBA1733 | reverse complement strand
CTGATGGGCAAGTGATTGCTCATCAGTGTTACTTTTGAATTTTCTGAAGTCCTTTCCTGAGGTTCGGAAGGTATTTCATAAGACAGAAACGGATAATTTGTTAAGAAAGTCATCATTTTTGAAAAAATATTCTTTAATAATTTGGAAATGTTGAAAATTATTATCACTTTTGCAGCACCTTTAAAAACTAGAAGAATAGATTACCGAATGATGAAAAAACTCTTATCCTTGGCTGCTGTCTCGGCAGTCATGCTGTTTGTTTCATGCAGTCAGCAGACGACTTCAGACAGCCGTAATACAATTAAGAAAATAGTCTTCCCTGGCGATTATCCTGATCCAAGCATAGTGCGTGACGGTAAGGATTTCTACTTGACACACTCTTCGTTTACCTATTATCCAGGTTTACTTGTCTGGCATTCTACCGATCTTGTGAACTGGGAACCTATCTCCCGTGCCGTTACCGATCAGCCTTACTCCATATTCGCACCAGAAATCTGTAAGGTTGGCGATAAGTTCTATATCTATTATCCGAGTAGTGTTGGTGAGAACTTCGTTGTGATGGCCGATAATCCGGCTGGTCCTTGGAGTGAACCCATAAAGATCGATGCAGGAGGTATCGATCCTGGTCATGTCTATGCTGAAGACGGTAAGCAGTATCTCTACACCAATAACTGTTTTGTTACTCCATTGACCGATGACGGCCTGTCGGCTGCTGGTGAAGTACAGAAACTCTATGACGGATGGGAGTTCCCTGCCGACTGGGAGACTGAAGGTGTGTGGCTTGAGAGTCCGAAACTCTTCAGGAGAGGCGAATACTATTATCTGGTGACTGCAGAAGGTGGAACAGCAGGTCCGGCTACCAGTCACATGGTCGTGGTGGCTCGCAGTAAGTCTGCGCTCGGTCCTTGGGAGAATGATCCTAATAACCCATTAGTACATACCTACTCTGCCGATGAAAAGTGGTGGTCAAAAGGCCATGGTACGATCTTTGACGATGCCGATGGTAACTGGTATATCGTATATCATTCATATCGCAACAGCTACCACACTTTGGGTCGAACAACCATCATTGAAAGTATTGACTGGACAGAGGATGGTTGGCCAAGGTTGGCTGTTGAAGAGAACAACTATGAAGAAGATGTGCCGGGAAATGCACAATATGCTACTCTGCGTGACTTCAACAATCCTTTGATGTGGTCAAAGTGGGAGTCCGGTTTCCAGGGAGCAGAACTCCAAACCATCACAGCGGTGGATTGTTCTTATCAGGTATCTGCAGAATTTGTACTTACAGAAGGTGCCAAGGCCGGTCTTTACCTTTTCTATAACGAGGATGCGTTTATGGGCCTTCAGGATACTGCAGAACATTTCTATCTGCGTATTACCAACGATAGGAATATTGCCACTTCAGAGAAGAGCCTTGATGGTGAAACCTGGGAGATCATAGAAAAAGATGTGGATGTCTCTGGTTATAATCATAACAACTATGGCGGATTCTTTGCACTTCGTCCGTCAGTTATGGTTTCTGAAGGTGCATTCCTGAAGAATTTTAGCTATAAAGCACTGTAAATAATCAAAAAATTATAATTTCTTGTCCGGAAATTTGCATTTTAACTATTTATAAAGTATATTTGCAGCGCAAAATCGGAGTTCCGATTCGGGGTGCTTGTCACTTGGCAGGCTGAGATTATACCCATTGACCTGATGCAGGTAATGCTGCCGTAGGAAATGCTTATTTTTTCAAGACAATAATACTATTAATATACCCCGCAGTAAATCCGTTTGCTGCGGGTATTATGTACTTATAGGTTATGAATATTCAGATCAACAACAAACCGACCGAGACGCAGGCAACCAATCTGCAGGAGCTGGCTACCGAATTGGCTTTGCCCGAGAAGGGTGTGGCTATGGCTATTGCCAATAAGATGGTGCCACGTACTGAGTGGAGTACAAAAGTACTCAATGAAAATGACAGCGTAGTAATCATCAAAGCTGCGTGCGGAGGATGATACAGTTCATTTCGCATTACACGGATAAGATCAGCTATCTTGAGAGTATCCGACTGGCGTTGGCTGGTGGTTGCCAATGGGTGCAGCTGAGGGTCAAGAATGCATCGGCCGATGAGATACGGCCTTTGGCTCTTGAGGCTCAGCAGATGTGTCGCGAGGCAGGAGCCACCTTCATCATTGACGATCAGGTAGCTCTGGTTAAAGAGATCAAAGCAGATGGAGTGCATCTTGGGAAGAACGATATGCCAATAAGTGAGGCTCGTAGGATCTTAGGTCCGGACTTTATCATCGGTGGTACTGCCAATACTTTTGCCGATGTCAGGATGCACTATGAAGCTGGAGCTGATTACATTGGCTGTGGACCTTTCCGCTTCACAACGACGAAAGAAAAACTATCGCCGGTATTAGGGCTCGATGGTTATCGTGAGATAGTGTCGCAGATGCGCGAAGAGGGTATCGATCTGCCTATCGTGGCCATCGGTGGTATTACTATCGAAGATGTCCCTGCCATACTAAAGACCGGTGTAACTGGCATCGCCCTCAGCGGAGAGGTGCTGAGAGCCGCAGATCCTGTGCAAAAAATGTCTGAGTTGCTGAAAATGGCCAATTAGAAAAAATAATAAGTAGGTGATCAAAATTAATTATATATATTTTTCTGCTATTTTGATGCAGATTTAAGTTTTTATCGAAGGCGCAATGTTACATTGTAACTGAGATAAAGACATAAAGATGCGCAAAAGAGTGAAAAAGATATATAATGTTTTTGATTGCTGGGATAATATAAATTAATTTTGAACAACTACTTATAACATAATTAAACAAAATGAAACCATTAGTTATTGCAGGTCGTGAGTTCAACTCACGCCTTTTCCTGGGAACAGGAAAGTTTAGTAATAACCAGCTCATGGCCGAGGCGATCAAAGCCTCGGAGACAGAGATGGTGACTGTAGCGATGAAGCGCATCGAACTGGAAGACAAGCAGGATGACCTGCTACAGCATATCGTGCAGAATCAGGGAATCCAGTTGCTACCAAATACCTCTGGCGTCCGTAATGCTGAAGAGGCCGTCTTCGCCGCACAGATGGCTCGCGAGGCTTTCGGTACCAACTGGCTCAAACTGGAGATACATCCTGATCCTCGCTATCTCCTGCCAGATAGTATTGAGACGCTTAAGGCTACTGAGGAGCTCGTGAAACTTGGTTTCGTCGTGCTTCCATACTGCCAGGCAGATCCTACACTCTGTAAGCATCTGGAAGAGGCTGGTGCTGCTACCGTCATGCCATTGGCTGCGCCTATTGGCACGAATAAGGGCCTGCGTATGAAGGACTTCCTGCAGATTATCATCGAGCAGGCAACTGTGCC
>DCIF01000026.1:0-2202 GCA_002315795.1 Bacteroidales bacterium UBA1733 | reverse complement strand
ATCCTGTGCAGATGGCGGTTGCCTTCAAGGAGGCCGTCATCGCTGGCCGTCGTGCCTACGAGGCAGGATTAGGTGCTATTAGTGATTCAGCGGAGGCAAGTAGTCCGTTGACAGCGTTCCTGAACTAAATAGAGTATAGAATTTTCGGACACCCCATTATTCGAACAAAAAAACTACACAATTATGCCAAACGATAAGAAAGCGTACGCACAGAGGGAAAAAGCTTACATGCAGGGGCGTCTTTTTCCATCGGTGCAGGTAGGTATGACAAAGGTCAACCTGACCCCAACAGTAACTAAAGACAAGAATGGCGTGCCTCACACCGAGGAGAACGCTCCGGTATATATCTACGATACGAGTGGCCCTTATAGTGATCCGGCTTATACGGTGGATCTGAAGAAAGGTCTGCCTCGTATGCGTGAGCAGTGGATCATCGACCGTGATGATACAGAGGTGCTCAAAGAGGTGACAAGCGAATATGGTAAGGAGCGACTGGCAGATAAGAGCCTTGATCATCTGCGCTTTGAACATATTGCCTTACCAAGACGTGCGAAGGCTGGTAAGCACATCACTCAGATGGATTATGCCAAGGCCGGTATCATCACGCCAGAGATGGAGTATGTGGCTATCCGCGAGAATATGAACTGCAAGGAACTCGGTATAGAGAGTCATATTACACCAGAGTACGTACGTAGTGAGATTGCCCGTGGTCGTGCCGTATTGCCTGCCAATATCAATCATCCTGAGAGTGAACCTATGATCATCGGACGTAACTTCCTGGTGAAGATCAATACCAACATTGGTAACTCTGCCACCACTTCAAGCATCGACGAGGAGGTCGATAAGGCCGTGTGGAGCTGTAAGTGGGGAGGTGATACGCTGATGGATCTCTCAACAGGTGAGAACATCCACGAGACGCGCGAATGGATTGTACGCAACTGTCCGGTGCCAGTGGGAACTGTGCCGATCTATCAGGCGCTTGAAAAGGTGCAGGGCCGTGTGGAAGATCTCTCTTGGGAAGTCTATAAGGATACGCTCATCGAACAGTGCGAACAGGGTGTAGATTACTTTACGATCCATGCCGGTATCCGTCGTCATAACGTGCATCTGGCCGATTCGCGTCTGTGCGGCATCGTGTCACGTGGTGGTTCGATCATGAGTAAGTGGTGTCTGATCAAGGATCAGGAGTCATTCCTCTATGAGCATTTTGATGACATCTGCGACATCGTGGCACAGTATGACGTGGCGCTCTCGTTGGGAGACGGACTTCGTCCTGGCTGTACGGCCGATGCCAATGATGCTGCTCAGTTTGCCGAGCTTGATACGATGGGAGAACTCGTAACACGTGCCTGGGAAAAGGGTGTGCAGGCCTTCATCGAGGGTCCTGGTCATGTGCCTATGCATAAGATCCGTGAGAACATGGAGCGTCAGCTCGACCACTGTCATGAGGCACCTTTCTATACACTCGGACCTATTGTCACCGATATCGCGCCTGGTTATGACCACATCACTTCGGCCATTGGTGGCGCTCAGATCGCGTGGCTTGGAACCGCTATGCTCTGCTATGTAACTCCGAAGGAGCATCTGGCTCTGCCTAACCGTGAAGATGTTCGAAATGGCGTGATTACCTACAAGATAGCTGCGCATGCAGCCGACTTAGCCAAGGGCCATCCGGGTGCCTTTATCCGTGATAATGCGCTCTCAAAGGCTCGTTTCGACTTCCGCTGGCGTGATCAGTTCCACCTCTCGCTCGATCCTGAGCGTGCTCTTCAGTACTTTGAGGAGGCTGGCCATACCGATGGCGAGTATTGCACGATGTGCGGACCTAATTTCTGTGCAGCAAAGCTGACGCACGATTTGAGAAAGCTGTAGTAGATAGATGAAATATGCTTAGCAGTGATCAAAAAAGAAGGTATAACAGACATCTGGTACTCGATGGCATCGGTCCTGAAGGGCAGCAAAGACTGCTGGATGGAAAGGTGCTCATCGTGGGTGCTGGTGGCTTAGGATCGCCTGTAGCACTTTATCTGGCTGCTGCAGGTGTGGGTACCTTAGGACTGGTAGATGGCGACAGTGTGTCATTGACCAATCTGCAGAGACAGGTGATACACACGACGCCAGATGTAGGACGACTGAAGGTGGATTCGGCCAAGGAGAAGATCCATGCCATTAATCCTGATGTCAGGGTTATGACGTATGACT
>DCIF01000097.1:4007-5641 GCA_002315795.1 Bacteroidales bacterium UBA1733 | reverse complement strand
GGCACACAGATGATTGCCACGTCTTTCTTCCAATCTATACGTAAGCCAGGACTCTCGATGCTGATTTCGCTTTCACGTCAACTGCTGTTCCTTCTGCCATTACTCCTGATCCTTCCGCCTGCAATGGGAGTCGATGGTGTCTGGTGGAGCATGCCAATTGCCGATTTCTTCAGTATCACAATTTCAGGCATCTTACTCAGAAGAGAATATAAGAGACTCAAAGCAAGCTAAAATGACCTTCCAAGGTCTCTGAAAGGGAAAAAAGAAATCCAAAACTACCTTCCAAGGCTCACGAAACCGGTTTTTGAAATCAATATCCGGTTTCCAACCTCTAGAAAAGGACTTCAAGAAATCAAAAAGTCCTTTCCTAAGCCAAGAAACGGATATCGCACGAATGCGACATCCGTTTTTATGTTCGTAAAAGGACATTCCGAAAATTAATTGTCTTTACTTATTCTTCATCGATATTCTTCAGATGATAAGCACGAAGTCCAAGACCAATCTTCTCTGCATAGTCAATAGTATGTGTACCATGACGACTGGTGATGCGCTCTTTCAGCGGACCATTGTCACTATCTGCCGTTGGATCCATTCCGAAGATAATATCTACACAAGCCTGATCGAGAGCTACTGGATCAACAGATGCAAGAATACCATAATCAGCGACCTTAACTGCCTCTGGTTTAGCCACACAGTCGCAATCTACAGACATATTGTTCATCACAGAGATATAGATAATCTGCTCACCAAATACATCAGCCACAGCCTGTGCAGCAGCAGCCATTGACTCCAGGAATCCTTCCTGATTTTCTGTATGCTCCCACATGCCCTCAACCGTATCCTGATAACCAGCCGTGTGAATGTATGCTTTTCCGTTGGGACTGGCTACACCAATAGACTGATTCTTGATCACACCACCAAGACCTCCCATTGGATGACCCTTGAAATGAGCCAGATTAACCATGAAATCATAGTTCTTGAGATGTGAACCAACAATATCACTCTTGATCCAGGTGGTATCACGTACAGGAATATGATATTCACCTTCCTCATCCATCAAATCTACATGCGTTACCTTATCATATCCATGCTCATGAATCACCTTGCGATGTTCCTCAATAGTACCACGTTTACCACCATATGCCGTGCAGCACTCAACCAAAGTGCCATTGATACTACGCACAAATGGAGTGATAAGCTCAGGGCTTAAACTGTTTGGATTTCCAGATTCGCCAGTAGAAATCTTAACAGCTACACGACCACGTACTGGTCGGCCAAGTGCCTCATAAATTTTGATCAAAGACTCTGGAGTAATATGTCGTGTCACATAGACAGTTGCTGTATCGATCACCACTTTTGCTTCAACAATAGGAACTTCTTCCTTGGGCTTACTGCTGCAAGACGAAAGATGGAACAAGGCTGTGGCAAGGACAAGAACCGAAAAGATATATTTCTTCATAGAATAAATTGTACCTCTAATATTTAAATAAATAATGTGTAATAGTGTGGCAAATATACAGATTTCGCCGATGAATTCCAAATTTTTTCCGATATTTCATCAAATATCCGCTTTTTTTATTAACTTTGCAGCCAATACAAGCCTTGGCATGAATTGAAACAAAAACTAAAAATAA
>DCIF01000097.1:2917-3869 GCA_002315795.1 Bacteroidales bacterium UBA1733 | reverse complement strand
ACAAAGCAGGTGGCAGAGGCTGTCCAGCAGCTCACTGGTGCTGATATTGAGGCTATTCAGGCAGTAAATGCCTACGATGGAGATTTCCAGCAGACCATTGCACGCTGTCAGCAGGAGATGGCCGATGGTATCGTCCCTGAGCTTGTAGCTTTCGAAAAGAACGTAGCTGACTATGACACCATCTACCTTGGTTTCCCCATCTGGTTCGGTACTTATGCCCCACCTGTAGCAGCAGTCATTCAGAATAACGATTTCACCGGAAAGGTACTGGTTCCTTTCTGCACCTTCGGCAGTGGTGGCAATACTGGCATTGACAATCTCAAAGCCGCTCTTCCTAACGCTACTATTCTCCCCTCTTACGGTGTACGTAATGCTCGTATCGCAGCTGCTCCAGCAGAGGTTAAGCAGTGGCTCGTCAACAATGGTATCCTACCTGGCGAAAAAGTAATTCCTGTTGAGTTCTCTGAGCAGCAGCCTCTCACCGATGTAGAGAAACAGATTTTCGACGCAGCTTGTAGCAGCTATGCCATGCCATTAGGTTCACCTGTAAGCGTTGGTTCACGCCTCATAGACAAGGGCACAGAATACCTCTTCACAGTTGAAGCTAATGGTGCTTCTGCTCAGATCTATGTCACCGCAGCAGAAGGGGCAGCACCAGAATTCACACAGGTTGTACGATAAAAAGTAAGTTTCTCAATAATATGAAGAAATTACTACTCCTCACCTGTCTGACACTCCCTTTGACGGCTTCTGCACAGAAGCTTACACCTATCGAGCAAGCCGATTTAGCTTATTTCAGTGAGCAATGCAAAATCATTGGTAGCGACGCTTTTGGTGGACGTATGCCATTGACTCAGTACGAAGATACAACCATCAATTATCTCGCAGCTGAGATGCAGCGTCTGGGACTTCAGCCAGCTTTCGGAAACAGTTATTTCCAGGAGGTCAAAGA
>DCIF01000097.1:2402-2809 GCA_002315795.1 Bacteroidales bacterium UBA1733 | reverse complement strand
ATCTGGACGCATCGGGGTACTGACAAGATAGATACCGGTGATGCAGAGTATGTTTTCTGCGGCTTCGGCATTGAAGCTCCAGAGTATGATTGGCATGATTTTGAAGGCGTTGACGTCAAGGGTAAGATTGTCATTGCTATGGTCAATGACCCAGGTTACTACGATGCATCACTCTTCCGAGGAAGTAATATGACTTATTATGGCCGATGGACTTACAAGCTTGAACAGGCCGAAAAACTCGGTGCCGCCGGCTGTCTCATCCTTCATAATACAGCAGCAGCCTCTTATGGCTGGAATGTATGCGCAGGTCATCAGTCTGCCAATTTAGGTGTCTGTCATGAAGATATGAACTTGAGTAGCATGGCTGTAAAAGGATGGATTCAGGAAGAGGCAACGCGTCGTATCTT
>DCIF01000097.1:429-2304 GCA_002315795.1 Bacteroidales bacterium UBA1733 | reverse complement strand
ATTCAGATGGATGTGACCTACACCGTCGGTAAGACACATAACGTTGCTGGCATCATGCCTGGCACTGATAAGAAAGACGAACTGCTGGTTTTCAACGCGCACTGGGATCACTTCGGCTATGGAGAACCGGATGCCTCTGGTGATAGTATCTACAATGGTGCAGCCGACAATGCCTCTGGCGTAGCTACCGTACTGACTTTGGCGAAAAAGTTTGCCACCCTTCCTATCAAGCCTCGTCGTTCTCTGATGTTTATGAGTGTCACCAGCGAAGAGAGTGGTCTTTTTGGTTCGGAGGTTTATTGCGACAATCCAGCTCCGGGTTTCCCGATGGAGAAAACCGTGGCATGCATCAATTTTGACTGTGTTGCTCCTCTTGATCTGACCAATGATGTACCTATCCTTGGCGGAGGAGAATGTGATATTGACCAGCGTGTCATGGCGGCAGCTGCTGCACAGGGCCGATACATCTATACTGATACAAACAATCAGGATGGCTGGTTCTTCCGTTCAGATCATCACAACTTCATTCGTAAAGGCGTTCCAGCAGTAGTAATTCGCAATGGCAAGGACTACGTTGATCCAGAAGCTGCAAAGCAGACACCGCTCTGGGCCGACTGGTATCACAAACCATGTGACGAATGGAGTGACGACTGGCATCTGGATGGCACCATGGCTAATCTGCGAATGATGTTCAGCGTCGGCATTGCCATAGCCAATGATGAGACAAGGCCACAATGGCTTAAAAAATAATAGTATCTACGCTGTCAGCGTCGATACTATTATCAAGTAAATCAAGTAACAACAAAAAAGCAAATACCACCATCCTATCTACAATTATTGTAGTGGGATGGTGATATTTGTTATTTGATAAAAATTGTGGCTACCACAAATTAAAGGCTGTTATAGCTTGGCGAGAAGGTATCTCCCTTAGTAATGTCTCCAGTAGAAGAACCTAACTTCAACCAGCGGCTGCGCTGAGCTGAGGTACCGTGGTTGAACGACTCAGGAACAGTATAACCCTGTGCTTTCTTCTGCAGATAGTCATCACCAATCTTCTGAGCAGCATTCAAGCCTTCCTCAATGTCGCCAGCTTCCAGAGAACGGAACATCTGGTTGTCATGATATGCCCATACACCAGCGTAGAAGTCTGCCTGAAGTTCCAGACGCACACTGATCTGATTGCTCTCCGTCTCGCTTACCTGACGCATGCGAGCATGTGCATCATTAAGTGTACCAAGCAAGTATTGTACATGGTGGCCTACCTCATGTGCAATGACGTATGCATAAGCGAAATCGCCATCAGCACCGATCTGCTGCTTCATATTCATGAAGAACGAAAGGTCAATATAGACAGTCTGATCAGCTGAGCAATAGAATGGACCAGTGCTTGACGTAGCGCCACCGCAACCTGACTGAACAGCATTAGTAAAGAGTACAAGCTTTGGAGCCTGATAGGTTCGACCCATCTGCTGGAAGATACTTGACCAAACATCCTCGGTACCAGCAAGAATCTTACGGCTGAAAGTTGCCAACTCCTCTTCTTCAGTAGAACCTACATACTCGGTCTGCTCTGACTGGTCAGTGGTCTGAGTGGTCATTCCACCACCGACGAGACCTCCGAGAATACTTCCGAGGCCACCACCACTAAAGAGTGTCAAGGCCAGGACTACCACCAGCACGAGACCAATAGAGCCACATCCCTTCTTACTGCTTCCACCACTTTTGTTCGACATGAACAACTGCAGGAGCAATCCAAGGATATTAAGGCCGCCGCTGCCCATGCTGCCGAAGCTACCACCTCCGCTTTGACCACGACGGTCATCTACATTACTACTTTCACGTCTTCCGTCCAGTTTCATTGTTTTTGTTTTTTAA
>DCIF01000097.1:0-214 GCA_002315795.1 Bacteroidales bacterium UBA1733 | reverse complement strand
GAGAAAAGCTCCTTGAAGCGGTGATGGATCTTCAATGCTGAAGAGTAGTCACCATCCATTGCCAGACGCACCATCTTGGCAAACTCCTTAGGGAAAGCATTACCAATCACAGAAATAACACCCTCAGCACCCAGTGTAATCAATGGGAAAGTAATGCCATCATCACCGCTGAGCACCGTGAAGTTCTCTGGTTTATTCTTGATGATATCATCAA
>DCIF01000033.1:9810-14638 GCA_002315795.1 Bacteroidales bacterium UBA1733 | reverse complement strand
AAGCCACCCGGAGTAGGGTAGTGGCCAGTGAAGTACCAATCGCCCGTATTGTTCGGGATGGCATGATGCAGGCCTTCAATGCTTTGGAAGACGAGTTCGATAGGCGTGGTGACCGTGTCGGGGCGAAGGAGTTCGACCATCTTCTCGTTAAGTTCTTCGGCCGTAAACGGATCATAGAGCCGGCGCAATGGGTTCTCGATGGCGGGAGCCATGGTCTTCGTACTGTCGGTTTCTGCCCATGGCATTGCCAACGCCTTCTGACATGACTCTGCCACTTCGTTGATGATACGCGCCAAACCACGATCCCAAAGCAGGGCAACGGCCGCCTGGAAGGCAATGAAATCGCCAATGCGGCTCATGTCGATGCCGTAGAAATCTGGATAACGGATCTGAGGGGCAGACGATACGATGACGATCTTCTTAGGGTGCAGGCGGTCGAGGATCTTGATGATGCTTTCGCGCAGGGTGGTGCCGCGCACGATGCTGTCGTCAATGACCACCAGATTGTCGGTGCCAGGCTTTACGATGCCGTAGGTGATATCGTACACATGCGCTGCCAGATCGTTACGCTGGCCGCCTTCTGTGATGAATGTTCGTAGCTTAATGTCCTTGGCTACAATCTTTTCTGCTCTTACTTTCGGCGATAGTTCACGCATGCCGTCGAGCATGCCCATATAAGCCACCTCGGCGGTGTTAGGGATGTAGGAGAAGACGGTATTATAGATCTCACCGTCGATGGCGCGGAGGATGGCTGGCTTCAGCTGGTGACCGAGTGTCTTGCGTTCCTGATGGATCTCGAAGTCGTTGCCGCGACTGAAATAGATGCGCTCGAAGCTGCACTTGGCAGGTTTCTGAGGGGGCAGTATCTGTTGGAGCGATACCTTCGCACCTCGGTTGACGATGAGTGCCTGTCCAGGTTGCAGTTCCTTGATCTGTTCGTGCTCAAGACAGAAAGTGGTTTGAAGGACGGGGCGCTCACTGGCTATGGCCACGATCTCGTCATCGGCATAGTAGAAAGCCGGACGGATGCCCCAAGGATCGCGCATGGAGAAGAGTTCGCCGCTGCCGGTAAGTCCACACATCACATAGCCGCCATCGAAGTGTGGCATGGTGGTGCGGAGGACATTGCTCACATCGACGTGGTTGTCGATATAGTCGGTGATGGCCAAGCCTTCCAGACCTTTCTCCTTAGCTTCGGCGAAGAGACGCTCCACTTCACGGTCGAGACGATGTCCCATCAGTTCGAGAAGGATGTACGAATCGCTGTAGATGCGAGGATACTGTCCCTGTTTGGCCAGCAGATCGAAGACCTCTGAGATGTTGGTCATGTTGAAGTTGCCACAGAGACAGAGGTTCTTGGCACGCCAGTTGTTACGGCGCAGGAAAGGGTGTACGTACTTCAAACCGCCCTTGCCCGTAGTTGAATAACGAAGATGACCCATGTACAGCTCGCCGTGGAAGGCAGGGCCGGCACAAGGATCATCGGGATCTAAGTTGGCAATCTGATGATAGACAGAGGCAAAGACACGGTCGATGGCGTCTTTACCCTCGGCTTTTTCGCGGTACATATATTCGTGACCGGGTTGCTGGTCAAGTTGCACACAGGCGATGCCTGCGCCTTCCTGACCTCGGTTGTGCTGTTTCTCCATCATCAGATAGAGTTTCCCCAGCGCCCAGTTGTCAGTACCGTATTTCTCTCGGTAATAATCAATCGGTTTAAGCAGGCGGATCATGGCGATACCGCACTCGTGCTTCAGTTGTTCCATTTGTTAATTGCTTTGAAGGGATTCTAAGGGATTTGAAGGGATATTAAGGGATTCTCTTATTATCCCTTAATATCCCTTCATGTATTAGTTGTACGCTGCCTCTCCGTGCTCGTAGATATCAAGACCTTCTTCCTCGATGCGCTTCTCAACGCGGAGGCCGTGGGTGTACTTGATAACAAGGAAGATGATCATGCCTATTGCAAAGGCGAAAGCTGCTACGACGAGAGCGCCGAGTGTCTGAACGCCAACGCTTGCCTCTACGCCATCGAGCTCAGGGTTGCAGAAGACACCGGTGAGGATGGTACCAAGAAGACCTCCGACGCCGTGCACTGAAACAGCACCAACAGGATCGTCGATCTTACAAACCTTATCGATGAAGCCTACGCTCCAGCACATAACCACACTGACGATGAGACCGATAAGAGCCGATGCCCAGATGTCAACACAGTCGCAACCAGCGGTGATGCCTACAAGGCCGGCGAGGACACCGTTGCATACCATTGAGAGAGATGGCTTACCATCGATCAACCAAGTGTATACGAGTGCTGCGATACCGCCTACAGCTGCTGCCATATTGGTGGTCACGAAGACGTGCGATGCAGAGATTGCGCTTGCCTCGTCGGCGATAGCTACAGTTGAACAAGGGTTGAAACCGAACCAGCCGAGCCAGAGGATGAATACGCCGAGAGCTGCCAGTGTGAGGTTGTGACCAGGAATAGCGCGGCTCTTGCCATCCTTACCATACTTGCCGATACGAGGACCCAGGACGATAGCGCCAGCCAATGCAAGGGCACCACCACAGAGGTGAACGACGGTAGAACCGGCGAAGTCGTGGAAGCCCATCTCAGCAAGCCAACCGCCACCCCATGACCAGTGACCTTCGATAGGGTAGATGAAGAGGCTGATCAGGAGAGAATAGACAATATACATAGAGAATTTGGTGCGCTCAGCCATCGAACCAGAAACGATAGTTGCTGCGGTAGCACAGAACACCGTCTGGAAGATAAAGGTAGCTTCTGCTGGGAGGTTAGAGTCTTCTCCGATGAAGCAGAAACCGCTCCAACCCAAAACTCCGTAATCTTCACCATACATCATTGAGAATCCGACTAACCAGAAGATCACTGAACCTGCCATGAAATCGCAGAAGTTCTTCATCAGAATGTTAGCTGTATTTTTTGATCGGGTCATGCCTGCTTCGACCAAGGCGAAACCTGGCTGCATCCAGAAAACTAACATCGCACCTAAAAGTACCCAAAGTGTATCAATACCGTTAATCATAACGCAAAACTTTTAACGTCTTATACTCAGTCTTTATTTCTTGTCTCTCAATACCGTATCGCCATGCTCGCCCGTGCGGATAGAGTAGCAGTCGAGCACTTCGCTTACGAATACGCGGCCATCGCCTACATTACCTGTGTGTGCCGTGTCGAGGAACACCTTGACGGTGCTCTCGAGGAACTGGTCGCGGCAGATGATGGTGATATGCATACGTTCGATCATATCGGTAGAATAGCATACACCACGATAGATACGTTCCTGTCGGCTCTGTCCGATGCCATGACAGTCATGATACTCAAACCAGTCGATATCAGCAGCCAGGAGCGCCTCCTTGACTTCTTCGAACTTGGTGCGACGAATGATAGCTTCAATCTTTTTCATACCTTACTTTTCTAAAGATTAAACGCAAATTTTCAGCGAATTAGAGCAGTTTTTTTGTTTTACTGTGAACTTACAATGTCATGCCGATGACAAAGAAGGTCTTGTCGGTGCGTGGATTGGCAATGATCGATGCAGAGAAAGGAATCTTGAAGAATTCTTTTGTAGCAGTGATACCGACGTTGACGATGTTGAATGCATCGTTGCCAGGGCTCACGAATTCGTCATTCCAGAGCGAAGCTCCAACGAAAGCCGAACCTTCAATGCCTGAGAGCTTCCAAGGAGCCGACAACTCAACGTAGGTGGTGTAGTTGCGCTTGGTTTCGCCTTTGTCGTTCACGCGGTGATCAGGACCTGTCAGAACCGTGTTCCATGCCAGTGCTACAGGTCCGAAATCGTAACCGATGTTAGCTTCGAGGTTGTGGCTGGCATAACCGCTGAAGTTCCAGTCGGCAAAGTAACGGCTGCTACAGAAGTTATAGTCGGTAAGACCCAGGCTCAGACCTTCCATACTCCATGAGAGTGCCAGATCAAACTCGGTCATGTTGGCCCATTTTTTACCTTCAAACAGTTCGGCCGATGCCCAGACATTAAAGCTAAGACCGGTCTTTGCACTGCTCAGAGTGAGCGATGGCTGGATACTGAATCCTGCGCAGTCAGCACCGCGCCAGATGTAGCTGCTCACTACGTCTGCTCCTACCTCTACACTGATGTCCTTCACTGGCTCTTCTGCCTTAGCAACCATACTCATTGACCCTAAGGTCATAATCATAACCGATACCTTAAATAAACACTTTTTCATAATCCACTATATTTTTAGTTTTCTTTTATTAGGGATTTAAGGGAAATAAGGGATACAAGGGAAACAAGGGACATTAGTTTTTTTGCCCAGACATTTTCCTTATTTCAGATTTTGGGACAACCGATACATTTGTCTCTTGAATCCCTTGTATCCCTTTAATCCCTTGTATCCTTTCAGATTCTTATCGGATCCAGAGCAACTCACGATACTTTGGCATTGGCCAGAGGTTATCGTCAACGATCTCTTCGAGCTTATCGATTGGGCGACGGATAGCAACAAATGACTCTGCGATCTCGTAGTATGCCATTGCCTTCTCGAAACCATCCTCGAGGCGGTTAGCCACCTTACGTTTGTCAACCATGGCATCAACCAGCTTCTTGATCTCTGCGTTGTATGCAGCAATCTTCTTGATGATAGCAATCTCAGGTGCTGAGAGTTCCTCCCAGGTGCCAGGGAAGAGGCTCTTGACCATGGCTACGTTCTTCAGAAGCATTGACTGGTAGGTCGTTGCGGCTGGAATGATGTGGTTGATAGCCAGATCGCCCAATACGCGAGCTTCGATCTGTACGAGCTTTATATAGGTTTCGAACTTAACCTCGTTACG
>DCIF01000033.1:9447-9712 GCA_002315795.1 Bacteroidales bacterium UBA1733 | reverse complement strand
CGCTCGATGTCCAAACCGCGCTTCTGAGCCTCTTTTGGCCACTCCTCTGAGTAACCGTTGCCGTCGAAGCAGACAGTGTCGATGATCTCAGCGATGATTGGCTTGAGGGTCTTCATGACGGCTACCTTGACACTTGCACCTGCTGCTATCTCTTTGTCTACAGCTGCCTTGAAGTCGATGAGCTGCTCAGCTACCATCGCATTGAGGGTGGTCATAGCTGAAGAACAGTTGGCCTTAGATCCTACAGCACGGAACTCGAAGCGGT
>DCIF01000033.1:8949-9425 GCA_002315795.1 Bacteroidales bacterium UBA1733 | reverse complement strand
AATGCGAATGGAGAGGTACGGTTGCGGTCGGTGTTATCGACGAAAATCTCAGGTATCTCTACGAGGCCGAGGTCATAAGCCTGCTTGCCGGCGATGACGATATCGGTATCATCAGGAACGGTGAGGAGCTTGTGGAGCACGTCGGTCATGGTCTTGCCAAGGAAGGCAGAAACGATTGCTGGAGGTGCCTCGTTAGCGCCAAGACGATGTGCGTTGGTGGCTGATGCGATACTTGCCTTGAGGAGAGCTCCATGGCGCTTGACAGCCATGAGGATGTTGACGAAGAAGGTCACGAACTGGAGGTTTGACATTGGATCCTTGCCAGGAGCGAGGAGGATCACGCCAGTGTCGGTAGAGAGTGACCAGTTGTTGTGCTTACCTGAACCGTTGATGCCGTCAAATGGCTTCTCATGAAGCAGTACGCGGAAACCGTGCTTACGAGCGATCTTTTTCATGACGCCCATGATGAGCATGTT
>DCIF01000033.1:0-8889 GCA_002315795.1 Bacteroidales bacterium UBA1733 | reverse complement strand
ACCTCATTGTGACGAGTCTTCATTGGGATGCCGAGGCGATGGCCCTGGATCTCCAGATCTTTCATAAATGCCTGTACACGGGTAGGGATCTGACCGAAGTAGTGGTCATCCATCTGCTGGTTCTTGCTCGAACCATGACCCATGAGTGTTCGGCCAGTAGCAATCAGGTCAGGGCGGGCAGCATAGAGAGCATCGTCAACGAGGAAGTACTCCTGTTCCCAGCCGAGGTTGCTGATTACGTGGCTTACCTTAGAGTCGAACAACTGACATACAGGAACTGCAGCGTCGCTAACTGCCTTCAGGGCCTTCTTCAAAGGAGCCTTATAGTCGAGTGCCTCACCGGTGTAAGAAATAAATACGGTAGGGATACACAGGCAGTCATCCATGATAAATACAGGAGAGGTAGGATCCCATGCTGTATAGCCGCGTGCCTCGAAGGTAGCACGGATACCGCCACTTGGGAAGCTTGATGCATCAGGCTCCTGCTGAACGAGGCTCTTGCCTTCAAATTCCTCAATCATGCCACCCTTCCAGTCATACTCCATGAAAGAGTCATGCTTCTCAGCGGTGGTCTCAGTCAATGGCTGGAACCAGTGACAGCAGTGTGTCACGCCATGTTCCATAGCCCACTGCTTCATACCTGCAGCTACGCCATCAGCAATCTTGCGATCGAGGTGATGACCGTTATCGATACAATCAAGTAAAGCTTTGAGGGTTTTTGCATCCAGATACTTCTGCATCTTCTCGCGATTGAATACCAATTCGCCGAAATACTCTGATGGGCGACCTGCTGGTGCCTCAACTTCTACTGCATGCTTTTTGAATGCTTGCTCAATTGCGTCAAATCTTAGCTTGCTCATAACACAATGTTTTTGAATTTGTATATTTTATAGAATTTGTAAATTGAAATCGTCTATTCGTTGGAAATTATCTATTATTTCCTGTTTGACGCTGCAAATGTATAGCAAAATTACATTTCTGCCAAATTTTTGCTTGAAAAAATCATTTTTCCCTATCATTTTTGTAGCAAATAATGGTGTTTGAGATAGAAAATGTAAATCAAATATTGCAAAAATAAAGCATTGTGTTATTGATTGTGTTTGTTTACTTGCAAAAAGTTCCTCTTTGTCTTGCTGAAAGATGTTTTACCTCATGTCAAGTTGATTATAATCGGTCCTTAAATATTAATAAGGTGTAGCTTTCTGCCGAAACGATTCTCAAACTTTTGAGAAGCTACTTCGGTGTTCCTAAGATAACTTGCAAGCTGCATTTTGACATTATTTTGCGAATGGTATAAAAAAACGGACAAATGACGATTATTTGTCATTTGTCCGCTGCTTTTCGATGCGATTGATCGCTGCAACGACCAGCTATCGTATGGCTGAAATGTTTAGAAGAAGATCAGCTGAACGATGATATATACTGGCAGGAGGATGATCAGAGAGAACTTGATCATGTAACCGAAGAACGAAGGCATCTTGATGCCAGATTGCTCAGCGATAGACTTGACCATGAAGTTCGGACCGTTGCCAATATAGGTGAGGGCACCGAAGAAAACTGCACCCATAGAGATGGCTTTGAGCATCACCTCTGGAATGCCGGCTACGAGGGTCATGCCGTCGGCGACCGGAAGGGTAGTGGCGGTGGCGTGGAAGACCATGGCGGTAGGAGCATTGTCGAGGAATGCAGAAAGGGTACCGGTGCAATAGAGGAACTGCCAAGGCTCAGAAACTGGCAATGGGTTCTGCTGCAGATACATCAACGCTGGGGTCATGGTAGCGAAGATGCCGCAGAAGACACAAGCCACTTCGAGAATAGGAGTCCATGAGAAGTTGTTCTCCTTACGGGTGTGCTTCTTGGTGGTGACCATACTGCCGATGATAATGGCAATGAATGCCCATTCGCGCAAGAGTTTGAGATAGAATGGAGCATCATGCTCGCCCATAGCAGGGATATAAGTGCTATTGATAAACATCGTGCTGGCAATGACACACAGCAGCCAGAAGACGTTGAGCAGGCCGCTGATGTGGATGCGGGTTTGGTTGGCGATATCTGCCTTGATGTTCTCAAGAGGTTCTTTCTTGAAGTAATAGAGATCCATCATATAATAGATGCCTAGGAGCAGTACGCCTGTGAGCAGCCACTCTGGCATCAGGTTCATGAACCAACCAAAAGGAGCTCCCTTCTGGAAGAGGAGGAACAACGGCGGGTCGCCCAGTGGGGTAAGCAAGCCACCACAGTTGGCTACAGTAGCGATGAAGAACATGATGGTGTGCACCTTGTACTTGCGCTCAGAGATGGTCTGGATGAGCAGACGGATGAGCAGCATGGCAGCACCTGTGGTTCCCATAAACGAAGCCAACAGATAACCGAGACCCATGATAGAGGTGTTGATTGCTGGGGTAGCCTTAAGGTCACCCTTAATACAGATGCCACCAGTGGTGACAAAAAGCGCCATGAGCAACAGGATGAATGGCACATAGTCATAAATCATCTGATGCTCCAACTCGTGGCTCATGCCGTTGACGCAGAGCCAGATACCTACTGGTACGCCCAAGATGAGCGATACGTAAAGCTTGTGCAGATTGTGTTCCCACCACTCTTCGAACTTCGTCAACGGAAGTACGGCAATGCAGAGCAGCATCACCACGAAGGGAATCAGCATCCAAACAGGAATAAGATGTTCCATAGAATAATATTTATTGGTAATTTATGATTGTCGGTTGATGTTTATTTCTTTCTCTTGAGGTCCTTGCCTTCATTGCGCTGCCAGAAGACGCCGTCTTCATAACCCTGGATGCGCTTGTCAATCCCGGCTTTCTCCAGTCGCTTGAGCGCCCAGCAGGCATATTCGGGATTGAGTTCGATGCCGCAGAACGAACGGCCTAATTTACGCGCTACGACGCCCGTGGTGCCACTGCCGAGGAAGGGGTCGATCACCAGCCCCCCCACTGGACAAGAGGCCAGTACGAGCTTTGCAATGAGCTTCTCGGGCTTCTGTGTGGGGTGGTCGGTATTCTCAGGCATCGACCAGAACGGCACCACCAGATCGTCCATGGCATTGGTGGGGTCGCAGTCGGTCCAGTAGTTGGGCGGACACGTCTCACGCACCTTATCGCCACTCTCGTCCTGCTGCCAGTCTTTAGGCTTGCCGTCCTGACGATAGGGGGCTATGACATGACGGCGGATCTTAACCGAATCAACGTCAAAATAGTAATCCTTGGGATTGCAGACGCCGAACCAGATATCCTCCATGGCATTCTTCCAGTTGCGAGAGGCACCACGACCTTTCTCGCGCTGCCACGTGATACGGTTCAGCAGCGTGATGCCACACTCCTCGAGCACACTCTGCACGCTGGCCGATGAATGCCAGTCAGCACAGACGTAGATCGAACCGTTAGGCTTCAGGAGCTTCACGGCCTGTGGCAGCCAGCTGCGCAGATAGGCTTCATACTGCTGGCTTGCCTGCTTCCGGAACGTGCTCCAGCCGAACGAGATGCTGTGGTTGTAAGGTGGATCGATGATGAGCAGATCTGCACACCCTTGAGGCATGAATGGCAGGGCCTTGATTATATCCTGACACAGCACACGGTCGGTGATGGCTTCAACGGAAGCCTGCTCCTTCAAATAGATCAGCTGAGCCGACAGTTCATGGCGCTCAGCATCGCTGAGCGTCAGGGTCTGATTGCGTTGGGCTCTATGACGGATCATTTGTGTGAGAAGTGAGGAATTGTTGCTGTGTGGGTTTTAATCCAGCTTCAGTACAGCAAGGAACGCTGTCTGTGGTACCTCAACCTTGCCAATCTGCTTCATGCGTTTCTTACCACGCTTTTGCGCTTCGAGCAGCTTGCGCTTACGCGAGACGTCACCACCATAGCACTTGGCAGTCACGTCCTTGCGCACCTGCTTAATGGTCTCACGTGCAATGATCTTGGCGCCGATAGCTGCCTGCACGGCCACGTCGAACTGCTGTCGTGGGATGAGCTCCTTCAATTTTTCGCACATGCGTCGGCCAAAGCGCTCGGCATTATCGACGTGGGTGAGGGTAGAGAGGGCATCGACCTGTTCGCCATTGAGCAAGATATCAAGCTTGATGAGTTTGGAAGGACGGAAGTCGTGGATGTAATAATCGAACGAGGCGTAACCCTTAGAGATGCTCTTGAGCTTGTCGTAGAAGTCGATCACGATCTCGCCGAGTGGCAGGTCAAAGTAGATCTCCACACGGTTGCCCGAGATATATTTCTGCTCTACGAGGATGCCGCGCTTATCGAGACAGAGCTTCATGATACCACCGATATACTCGGTCTGCGTGATGATGGTGGCACGGATGTAAGGCTCCTCGATGTGCTCGATGGTCATGATATCTGGCATGCCCGATGGGTTGTGGATCTCATTCTCGACGCCGTGCTTGTCGAACACCTTATAAGATACGTTTGGCACGGTAGTGATGACGTCCATGTTGAACTCACGGCCGAGGCGCTCCTGGATAATCTCCATATGCAGTAATCCGAGGAATCCGCAGCGAAAACCGAAGCCGAGTGCCAGCGAGGACTCTGGGAAGAATGAGAGCGAAGCGTCATTGAGCTGCAGTTTCTCGAGCGAGGCACGGAGGTCTTCATAATCTTCAGGATCGATAGGATAGACACCTGCGAAGACCATTGGCTTGACTTCCTCAAAGCCCGCGATGGCCTTGTCACAGGGACGTGCCTGGTGGGTGATGGTATCGCCTACCTTCACTTCGGTTGAGGTCTTGATGCCTGAACAGATGTAACCTACGTTGCCGCAGCCCACCTCAGGACGTGCCTCCATGTCCATGCGGAGGATACCTACTTCATCAGCATCATACTCCGAACCTGTGTTAACAAACTTGACCTTGTCGCCTTTCTTGAGCGAGCCATTGACGATCTTGAAATAGCCGATGACGCCCTTGTAGGAATTGAACACCGAGTCGAAGATTAAAGCCTGCAGCGGAGCCTCTGGATCGCCAACCGGAGCAGGAACACGCTCCACAATGGCTTCGAGGATCTCAGGTACGCCCATTCCGGTCTTTCCGCTGGCTCTCAGAATCTCAGAACGGTCACATCCCAGTAGCTCGATGATCTCGTCTTCCACGAGCTCTGGCATGGCAGAATCGAGGTCACACTTGTTGATGACAGGGATGATCTCCAGTCCGTGATCGATTGCCATGTAAAGATTCGAGATGGTCTGTGCCTGAATGCCTTGAGTGCCGTCAACGATCAATAGCGCTCCTTCGCACGCAGCGATGGAACGTGACACTTCATAAGAGAAATCCACATGACCTGGCGTATCGATTAGGTTGAGCACATACATACCAGCAGACTGCTGCTGGCCTACGTGCATTACCTGTTCCTCTTCGTTCAGTTCACGGGGGGTATATTGATAGTCCATCTGGATGGCATGGCTCTTGATGGTGATGCCACGCTCGCGCTCCAGATCCATATTGTCAAGAATTTGCGCCTGCATATCACGCTCGGCTACAGTCTTGGTGCACTCCAGCAGACGGTCTGCCAGTGTGGATTTGCCGTGGTCAATATGGGCGATGATACAGAAGTTGCGTATATTTTTCATATAAAATAAAAAGTGCGTAGTTCGCCGACGCGAAGATACACACTTTTTTTCGTTTTTGCAAACTATTATTAGAAATAATAGAAATTATACGGCAATATGGAGTTTTTTACATGAAAATATCGTCAGGATAACCCACATCTTCGAGGAAAAGAGCCTGAGCCGGTACCGAATCTCCAGCCTGACAGCGGTTCTGACGCTCTATGATCTGACAGAATTCATCGACGGTTATTTTATGCTTTCCCACCTGCATCATGGTGCCTACGATGGCTCGTACCATATTGCGCAGGAAGCGGTCGGCCTTGATGGTGAAGACATAGTGCGGACCCTCTTTCTGCCAGTGCGCCTCCATGATCTTACAGATGTGTGTCTTCACATCGGTATGCAGTTTGGCAAACGAGGTGAAGTCACTGTAGAGGAAGAGTTTCTGGCACGCTTCGTTCATCTGCTCTACATCCAGATCGAAATAGATACGGGTTGAGAAGTATCGGTCAAAAGGCGTCTTCTGTGTTGTGATGTAATATTTATAGGTTCGACTGATGGCACTGAAACGTGCATGCGCATCGGCCTTGACGGGTACAATGCTGTCGATAGAAATATCAGGAGGAAGCAGACCATTTAGCTTGAAGGTGAGCACTCTGAGCTTCTCATCGAGGGCTGCACGATTTCCAATACTATAGGTCTCTGCATCAAATGCTGCTGCTGCATCAAAGCCGTCGTACTCAAAATGAGCAGCCATGTGACGTGAGTGTACGCCTGCATCCGTGCGACCAGCACCTACGATGAAGATCTCTCGCCGCAAGAGCAGCGAGAGATTCTGTTCGATGGTTTCCTGTACGCTCACAGCATCCGGCTGCGTCTGCCATCCATGATATGCTGTACCGTCGTACTGTAAAAAAATAAAAAATCTCAAAATATTAAACCTTTCTTGCTCCATCGCCAATCACCACAGGGATGACGATTGGCTTCTTGCCATACTTAGCTTCGAACTTCTCAACCACATTGGTGGTGAAGAGCTCATAGAGGTCGTTCTTGACGAGGTTGATGGTACAGCCTCCGAAGCCGCCGCCCATGATGCGTGAGCCAGTCACGCCACAGTCAAAGGCAATATCGTTGAGGAAATCGAGCTCCTCACAGCTTACCTCATAGTCCTTGCTGAGACCCTGGTGTGTCTCGAACATCTTCTGTCCAACTGTCTCGTAATCGCCCTTTTCAAGAGCATCACAGACAGCCAGAACGCGGTCTTTTTCGCCCATAACGAAGTTGGCACGCTGGATGTCAACAGGATTACATTCTGGCTTCACAGCTTCGATCTGCTCCCAAGTGCAGTCGCGTAAAGTCTCTGCGTTAATGCCGAACTTTGCATTGATAGCAGCAACGACATTCTCGCAGCTCTTGCGACGGTCATTGTAAGGCGAACCTACAAGCTCATGCTTGACGCAAGAGTTGATCAGCACCAGACGATAGCCCTTTGGTTCCCATGGGAAGTATTGGAACTCACCGCTCTGGCAATCGAGACGCATCAGACAGCCCTTTTTGCCATGAACCGAAGCAAACTGATCCATGATACCACAGTTCACACCAATATAATTGTGCTCAGTAGCCTGACCAGCCTTAGCCAGTTCCATCTTGCTTACTTTGTTGTCACCGAAGAGGTCGTTGATAGCGTATGCGAAACAGCTTTCAAGAGCTGCAGAAGAGGACATGCCTGCACCGAGAGGTACATCACCAGCAAAAGCACAGTCGAATCCCATGACCTCCACACCACGCTTCTCCATCTCCTTAGCTACGCCATAGACGTAACGGAAGTGGCTGGCATGTGGACCCTTAGGATCGTCGAGCGAAAACTCGTCATAGTCCTTTAGGTCAATTGAATAAGCCTTGATTGTGCGTGTCCCGTTAGGACGGATTGCTGCCATCATGCCCTGTTCTACAGCACCAGGGAATACGAAACCTCCATTGTAGTCGGTGTGTTCGCCAATGAGGTTGATACGGCCAGGAGAGGCATAGACTGCAGTTGGTTCACCATTGAGGTGCTTTGCGAATTTCTCGCGGATTACTTGAACGTCCATGGATGTGATAGGTTTTGTGTTTATGGTAAGGTCAAAAGAATAGCAGGGTAAGCGTGGTATGAGCCTTCTAAGGATTCGAAAAAAGCGTAAAGAGCTAAAAAGTAAATAATGTCTGTTAGGAGATTACTTTCACTTTTTAACTCTTTAGCTACTAATTTCTTTAAGGTCTCGGTGAGGCCGAAACCTCATGATTAATTAGTCCTTCTTTGCAAGATAAGCGGCCATAGCGGCAGCGTTAGCCTCCTGCACCTTAGATGCCTTGTTGAAAGGGGTGTGGAAGCCGAAAACCTTCTTGCGCTTCTTTTCTGACTTTGCCATTGTTAGTAATTTATTAATTATTGTTGAAATTATTCTTCTTAGGGATTATAAGAGATTTTTGGGGATCTTAAGGGATCTTAAAGGACGTTGCCATCGGTGGTCCAAAATTCGTTATTACAAAGATTTAAGCAGCCGATACTATCGTCTCTTAAAATCCCTTCAGATCTCTTAGTTTCCCTTAAGCTCCATTACTTTACTCCGAACTCGTAAACGCAGACAGAGTAGTACTCCTCACCAGGGCAGAGGATAGGAGACTCGAAGTTTGGCTGGTTGATTGAGTCTGGGTGCTTCTGTGACTCGAGGCAGAGAGCTGAGCGACGTGGGAAGACGTGACCCTGAGCGCCCTTGAAGCTGCCGTTGAGGAAGTTGCCGGTGTAGAGCTGCATACCAGGCTCGTTAGTGTAAGCCTTCATAGTGCGTCCAGTCTTTGGAGACTCAACGGTAGCTACGAGCTTGAGGCCCTTCATGCCACGCTGATCCTCGCTCTCCTGGTTGACACAGTAGCAGTGGTCATAACCGAAGCCGTATTGGATCTGAGTATCGTCACAGTCGATGCGCTCGCCAATGGTGTGTGGAGTGCGGAAGTCGAATGGAGTACCCTCCACGCTTGCACGTTCACCGGTAGGGATAGCAGCAGCATCCTGTACTGGGATGTACTGATTGCAGTTCATCGTGAGGACGTGATCGTAAACAGTTGGAGTTACCTCCTGAGCACCTTCGAGGTTGAAGAAGCTATGGTTGGTGAGGTTTACGATGGTCTTCTTGTCGGTTGTAGCTTTATACTCAATCTGGAGAGCATTGTCCTCAGTGAGAGTATAGGTCATCTCAACCTTGAGATTGCCTGGATAACCCTCCTCGCCATCAGCCGAGAGGTAGCTCAATACCAGGACATTCTTCTCTGCCTTGACAACGT
>DCIF01000067.1:7187-12217 GCA_002315795.1 Bacteroidales bacterium UBA1733 | reverse complement strand
ATGGCTCATACCTTAGAGGCCAATAAGGCTAAGACCGATTCGCTTCTGAAAATTACGCGCGACATTCGTACTCCAATGAACAGCATTGTGGGTCTTGCAGGGCTTATGGAACGTTGTCTCGACGATAAGGAGAAGAGTCTTGACTATCTCAAAAAGATCAGAAGCGCCTGCGAGTCTTTGGTCACCATCGTTGATACTGTTCAGCAAAAAGCAGATATTGAGAGCGGTAAGACAGTCCAGGACGTAACTCCATTCAGTATGTCACTGATAGCAGGTGGCAAAAGAATTCTTATGGCCGAGGATAACGATCTCAATGCAGAAATCGCTGCAACGATTCTAACAGACGTCGGTTTCGAAGTGGTTAGAGCCGTAGATGGCTTGAATTGTGTCGAGATTCTGTCAAAGGCAGATGCAGGCAATTTTGACTTGATCCTGATGGATGTTCAGATGCCAAACATGGATGGGTATGAAGCTACACATAAGATCCGCTCTATGAGCGATTCATCATTTGCAAACATTCCGATCATCGCCATGACTGCCAGCACGCTCGATGAAGATAAGCAGAAAGCTTTGGATTCTGGCATGAACGACCATCTGAGCAAACCGATTGATATACCTGTGATGATGGACATGCTGGCACGATTCCTGAAATAATTGTTATCGCTGTGATCCGATCCACAGAAGTGCCATGGCGATGATGACGAAGAGAAGGTCGATGGCCTTGGACTTGATGTTCTTCTCCTTGAAGAGGATCCAGCCACAGAGAAAACTCACGAGGACGCTGGAACGGCGGACGAGTGAGGTGACTGAGATCAGCGCATCAGGATAAGAGAGCGCATAGAAGTAACAGAAGTCGGCCACGGAGAGGAAGAGGGAGATCAGCGGGATCTGCCACTTCCAGTGGAACGGGTGCTTGAGGCGATGTCGCTTAGGGGCCCAGCAGATGAGGCAGACGATTCCCATCATCAGGACCTGGTAGAAGTTGTACCACGACTGGATGATCATCTTATTGAACCCGCGGTTTGGCCAGAGTCCGAAAAGACCCTGGCCATTTTGTGGATCGCCCACCAGGAACTTATCGTAGAGTCCCGAGAAGGCTCCGAAGATAGTGCCGATGATGACCATCCAGATCCAGATGCTACTCTTGAGCGAGATGCCTTCTTTCTTGCCACTGCGACTGATGAGTGCGAAGGCGATGATGGAAATCAGTACGCCTGCCCACTGCCAAGAGTTGAGTTTCTCGCCAAAGATGAAGATGGCACCGAGAAGGACGAGGATGGGGCGGGTGGCGTTGATCGGCGAGGCGATGGTCAGCGGAAGGTGCTTCAGTCCGTAGTACGCACAGATCCACGAAGCCAGCACGATGGCTGACTTTGCTATAATATATATATGTATCGAGGCGTCTTCGATCGGTGGGATATACAGCAAACTGCTCGTATCGATACTGCCAGTGACCGAGAAGACGACCAGTGGCAGGAAGATGAGCGAGCAGAATACGGTGTTGAGCAACAGCACAGGGATGACGGCGTTGCCCTTGAGGGAGATCTTCTTACAGACGTCGTAGCATCCCAGCAGCATGGCTGAGATGAAGGCGAGAACAATCCACATTCTTTAATTAGGAGTGAGGAATTACTTAATCCAGAAAGCCATCTTGAGGGATGACTTGTACTCGTCGATGAGGTCGATGGTCTTCACACGGAACTTGCGATAGTTCTTGTAGATCTTGGTGCCTGCTTTGTTGAGACAGACAGAATCGGCTATGTAGTCTTCGGCTGCAAGGTGCTGCATCTTGCGATCTGGATTGTCTCCGTCGTAATGATAAGTGATGCGACGCATCTTCAAAATCATCTGATCGCCTTTCAGGGAGAGCTCTAAGACATAGGAGATCTGGCACTTATCGAGCGAGATAAAATTGCTCGAAAAGACCATCTCCTGAGTGACGGCTCTTGAAATCGTCTTAGGAGCCTCGGGGTCGAGCTCAACATTGCTGGAGATACGAGGATCTTTCATGCAACGATCGACCCAGTCTTTCATCTTTTCAAAAGTCTCTTCTTTATTGGTGCCTTTGGGTAAGGTGAGGTCACGCTCCAGATATACTTTCCCATTCTCCTCCAGTGGGATAGGAACGAGGTACTTGGCATTCGGATCCTCAGTGGTCTGAGTCTCTGCGGTAGCGGTAATCTGAGCCTGAGTGGAGGTTGCTATGCCTGAAGCGAGAGCAAGAAGAAGAAAAAAACGTTTCATTATGATAGGTTGTAATTGAGTGATTATGCTTTGGCCTTGAATGCGAGCGCATAGATGCGCATCTGCTTGATCATAGACAGGAATCCGTTAGAGCGGGTAGGAGAGAGGTTCTCCTTGAGTCCGATCTGCTCGATGAAGTAGAGATCTGCAGCCAGGATCTCGTCTGGGGTATGGTCGCTCAAGACCTGAATGACTAAGCTCACGAGGCCTTTCACGATGACCGCATCGCTGTCGCCTGTGAAGTGGATCTGCTTCGTGGTTTCGTCGTAATCGGCCTGCAGCCATACGCGACTCTGACAACCTTCGATGAGGTTCTGCGGCGTCTTGTACTTTTCATCGAGCGGTTCAAGGGAATTGCCCATCTCAATGATTACCTGATATTTATCCATCCAGTCATCGAACGCTGAGAAGTCGTCAATGATCTGATCTTGTATTTCGTTGATTGACATTTTTTTAAGGGATATTTGGGGATATTAAGGGATGATAAGGGATGATAAGGGATATTTGGGGATATTAAGGGACAATAGTTTCTGCTACCATAGCAACTTAACCAGTAAGTTGCCTACTTTCTGCAGCGTTTCTTTCGAGAGCTTATCGAGCGTGTCGCCTGTGGTGTGCCAGTAGGGGTAGAAGGTACCTTCTTCATCCATACGTGTATCGATAATATCGACGGTCGGTGTGCCGAGTATCTGGTTGATGAACACATGATCGTCGGTGATGCCGCCTCCGTTGCGGTTGATGAAGAGATTACTGTAACCGAGTTCTGCAGCAGCGCGCCAGATCTGGTCGACATAGATCGAAGCATAGCGGCAGCTATAATATTCGCGATAGAAAGTTGCATCTGGTGCTCCTACCATATCGAGCAGGATGCCATACTGCGGACGATAGTTCTCTTTGACCATCTGCTGGCACCAAAGCTGGGTTCCCATACCCCACCATTTCTCGTCGTGCGAGCCTTGCCAGTCGTCAGGAGCACCATAGTCCTCGACGTCGGTGAGCAGGATGTCAATGCCCACCAGAGGTTTCCTGATACCTGCCTGACGCGCGATTTCAAGCAACACACCCACACCACTGGCTCCGTCGTTGGCTCCATCGACAGGTTGCTGTCGCTTGCTCGGATCTGGATCGTTGTCTGCAACATGGCGACAGTCCCAGTGACTGACGAGCAACACGCGCAGTTTGGCGTCGGGATTGAAACTGCCAAAAACGTTGATGACTGGCAGCCTGGTGCCGTTATAGGCGGTCGCTTCGGTGCGTTGCACCTTCACGCTGGCTCCGTGTCGGATCAGTTCGCCCTCTAACCAGGCGCCACATTGCTGTTGTGCTTCGGTTCCGGGAACACGTGGACCGAAGTCGAGCTGCTGCTTTACATAGAGCAGGGCCGAATCGGCAGAAAACACGGTCTTGGCAGCACGGCTTTCACTCTGTGATGGCGTGGATGCCGAGGCCTGTGACTGACTGGCTGAGTTGGTGCAGCTGCAGCATGCCGTCATCAGCGCAAGGCCAGAGAAAAAGAGATATTTGAGCATCTGATTTATCAGAAGTTTTAATTTTTAACATCTTCTTGGCTGCAAAATTAAGAAAAAATCCTCACTTTTGAGTACAAAATCACCTTTTTTTATAGCTCTATAACATAAATACATTTTTTTTATAGCAAAACGTGCCTATTTTTCGGTAAAATTTCGTACATTTGCACCAAAATAAATGCGATTCCATATCTGCAAGTTAGTCTTATCGATGAAAAATATCACTCACGATGGCCGTGTTATCAAGGTGGATGGCCGACAGGTTACTGTCTGCTTCATTCAGAGTTCTGCTTGTTCCGGATGTCATGCCAAAGGTATCTGCTCCAGTCAGGATCAGGCAGAGAAAGTCGTTGTGGCCGACAGTGAAGGTATAGATTATTGTGTAGGTGAAAAGGTCTTGATTATTGTTAGCAACGAGATGGCATGGTCGGCTGTGATGCTGGCTTTCATGGTGCCATTGGTCATTGCTTTCCTGGTTCTTTTTGCAGCGGTGCCTCTGGTAGGTGAGATGCAGGCATGTCTCATCACTTTAGGTGTGCTTGCGATCTACTATCTTGTGCTTTTTCTGCAGAGGGATAATCTGAACCGGAAAGTAGTCTTTTCGATAATGAGGTCCTCGCAGTCATAGAAAAATAACAATCAATATATATCTATTATGAATTTAGTTTTAGTTTCTCTTATCGTACTGGGTACGATCGGAGTCATAGGCTCTCTGGTCCTGTATTTTGTGGCCAAGAAGTTCTATGTTTACGAGGATCCTCGCGTGGGTGAGGTAGAGGAGTTGCTGCCTGGCGCTAACTGCGGTGGCTGTGGCTTCCCTGGTTGCCATGGTATGGCCGATGCCTGTGTCAAGGAGCGCGATGCCAGCAATTCGCTGGGAAGTCTGCTCTGTCCGGTAGGTGGCGCTGACTGTATGGCTAAGGTGGCTGCTACTCTCGGTGTTGAGGCTGGTGCTGCTGAACCTAAGTTGGCTGTAGTCCGTTGCAATGGTTCGATTGCCTGTCGTCCTAAGCTTTCTGCTTATGATGGCGCTAAGTCGTGTGCTGTAGCTGCTGCTACCTTCGCTGGCGAGAGCGGATGTGCTTTCGGTTGCCTCGGCTTTGGTGACTGTGTGAAGGCTTGTACCTTCGATGCAATCCACATCAACACGGAAACGGGTCTTCCTGAGGTCGATGAAGACAAGTGCGTGGCTTGTGGCGCTTGTGCTAAGGCTTGTCCGAAGATCGTGATCGAGCTCCGCAAGAAGACTGCTATGAAGGC
>DCIF01000067.1:4364-7115 GCA_002315795.1 Bacteroidales bacterium UBA1733 | reverse complement strand
TGGCTCGTAAGGCTTGTCAGAACGCTTGTATCGGTTGTGGTAAGTGTCAGAAGACGTGTAAGTTTGACGCTATCACTATTGAGAATAATCTTGCCTGGGTTGACAGCAGCAAGTGTAAGGCTTGTGGTATGTGTGTCAGCGAGTGTCCTACTGGTGCTATTCACTGCACTCCTGCTGTACAGGTAGTCGTTGACAAGCTGAAGGCTAAGAAGGAAGCTGAGAAGAAGGCTGCTGCTGAGGCTGCTGCCGCTGCTAAGGCTGAGGCTGAGAAGGCAGAAGCAAAGGCTGCTGATCCTACTTCTAAGTATGAGGCTCAGGCTCCTGAGATCAAGATCGGTTGATCGTATTGTAAATTGTAATTAGAGAAATTGTCAAATATGAAGACTTTCAAACTCGGCGGTGTTCATCCCGCCGCTAATAAGCTTTCGGACAAGGCACCTATCGAAGTTGCTGCCATCCCTGCAGCTGTGGCCATCCCTATGGCACAGAACCTGGGTGCTCCGTCAAAGGCTATCGTCGCAAAAGGCGATAAGGTGAAGGTAGGTACTCCTATTGGTGAACCTGGTGGATTCCTTTCTTCGTTCGTACATTCTTCTGTCTCTGGTACCGTTGATAAGGTTGATATCGTTGAAGATGCTACGGGTCGTCGTGTACAGGCCGTATTTATTAAGGTAGAAGGCGATGAGTGGGAAGAGAGCATCGACCGCTCAAAGGAGATCGTCCGTGAGATCAAGCTTGAGAAGCAGGAGATCATCGATCGTGTCAAGGCTATGGGTATCGTAGGTATGGGTGGTGCAACCTTCCCAACCCAAGTGAAGCTGGCTCCACCACCAACAGCCAAGCCTGAGTGCGTCATCATCAATGCAGTAGAGTGCGAGCCATATCTTACTTCTGACCATTCGCTCATGCTGGCTCATGCGGAGGAGATCTGTATTGGTGTGCAGATCCTTGAGAAGGCCATGGGCGTCAAGAAGGCTTATATCGGCATTGAGGCTAACAAACCGGATGCTATCAAGCTTATGACCGAAACGGCCAAGAAGGATTTCCCAGAGATCGAGATCGTACCGCTGAAGCTCAAGTATCCACAGGGTGGTGAGAAGCAGCTCATCAACGCGGTCATCGGCAAGGAGGTGCCTTCTGGTGGCCTGCCAATCATGACTGGTGCTTTGGTGCAGAACGTAGGTACGGCATTCGCTGTCTATGAAGCTGTGCAGAAGAATAAACCTCTCATCGAGCGTATTGTGACCGTGACTGGAAAGTCGGTCAAGAAGCCGTCGAATTTCCTGGCTCGTATCGGTGTACCTATCCAGCAGCTCATCGAGGCTGCAGGTGGTGTGCCAGAAGATACCGGTAAGATCATCTCGGGTGGTCCTATGATGGGTAAGGCGATGCCTGATACCAACAGTTATATGGTCAAGGGTTGCTCTGGCATCCTGATTATGAAGAACGAGGAGGCTCGCCGTAAGGCCGCCGGTCCTTGTATCAAGTGTGCCAAGTGCGTGCATGCATGTCCTATGGGTCTGCAGCCAAACTTCCTCGCTAAGTACTCTGAGCTGGGTATGCTCGACAAGGCTGAGGAGGAGCGCGTATATGACTGTATCGAGTGCGGATCGTGCCAGTTCTCATGTCCGGCTAATCGTCCGTTGCTCGACTGGATCCGTCAGGGTAAGCCAAAGGTAATGGGTATCCTGCGTCAGCGTGCTGCCGATGCTAAGGCCAAGGCGGATGCTGCCCGTGCTGCTGAAGAGGCTGCTCGTAAGGCCAAGGAGATCGAGGCTGAACATGCTGCACATCACGCTAAGTCTGAAGAGACTCACGCTGATGTCAATGAGCATCTGCTCAAGCACAGTGGTCCAATGCCTGAAGATGCAAAGAAGAATTAATAATTAATAATGAATAATTAAAAATTAAATGAATGATGATTGCTTTGGTCCTTCTAAGTCTGGTGTAGGACTTCTAACCATTATTCATTATTAATTATTAACTATTCATTCAAACAAAAATAACAATGAATAAATTAAACGTCTCATTGTCTCCGCACGTACATAGCGGCAACAGCACCCAGAAGTGTATGCTTCAGGTGATCATTGCCCTCTGTCCGGCTCTGCTCTGGTCTTTCTACCAGTTTGGCGTGGGTGCCATCATCGTCACCCTTACTGCCGTATGTGCCTGCGTGCTTTTCGAGTTCCTGATTCAGAAGTTCGTCATGAAGACGACTCCAAGCATCTGCGATCTCTCTGCAGTACTCACTGGTCTGCTCCTGGCTTTCAACGTGCCAAGCAACCTTCCACTCTGGATCATCATCATCGGTGCGCTCGTGGCTATTGGCATCGGTAAGATGTCATACGGTGGCCTGGGTCAGAATATCTTCAATCCAGCACTCACCGGTCGTATCTTCCTCCTTGTGGCTTATCCAGTACAGATGACCACCTGGCCTGTTGAAGCTGGTTATGCTGATGTGGCTACTGGTGCCACTCCTCTGGCTGTCATCGGTCAGTATATCAATGGCGCTAACGTTGAGCTTCCTAATGTAATCGACTGCCTCGTAGGTACTACGGGCGGTTCGATGGGTGAGATCTCGGCTATCGCATTGCTTATCGGTTTCGTCTATATGCTGATCCGCAAGACGATCACCTGGCACATTCCGGTATCTATCCTCCTCTCTTCGCTCGTCTTCGGCTTCCTGTTCTATGGTTTCGACTTCCAGATTGCCGTTACTGAGCTTCTTTGTGGTGGTATGATGCTTGGTGC
>DCIF01000067.1:0-4240 GCA_002315795.1 Bacteroidales bacterium UBA1733 | reverse complement strand
GAAGGTATGTCATTCGCGATCTTTATCATGAATGCATTTGTACCTTTGCTCAACACCTATGTCAAACCACAGCGTTTCGGCGTTGCTAAAAAATAATCATTACTATGGCAAAGCTTGAAAATTCTCTTTTGAATATGTTCCTGTCGCTGACAGTGATCACTGTGGTCGTAGGTGGTTTGCTCGGTGCTGTGGCTATGGTGACTGCCGATCCTATTGCTGAGGCTACTGCTGCTGCTCAGACTGCCGCTATCAAGGCTGTGGCACCTGAGTTCGATGAGGTAGGAGAGGCTCGTCCTGAGACTTCAACCAATGGTGAACCAGCTACGGTCTTCCCTGTCATGAAGGGTGGCGAGTATGTAGGTGCTGCTGTTCAGGCCGTCACCAAGAATGGCTTCGGTGGCAAGGTGACTGTCATGATCGGTTTCGATGCTCAGAACAATATCTCTGGTTATGCTGTCCTCAATCATGCTGAAACTCCTGGCCTGGGTTCTAAGATGCCAGACTGGTTCCAGAAAGGTGCTAAGGGTGACGTAATCGGCAAGAATCCTGGCAGCAACAACCTCACCGTCAGCAAAGACGGTGGCGAGGTTGATGCTATCACCGCTGCTACTATCTCTTCACGTGCATTCCTCGATGCTGTGGCACAGGCTTACAGTGTTGTCTCTGGTGTCGACGCTGCAACATCTGCTACTCAGCAGGCCAACTAACTCTTTAACTTACTATTATATAATATGAGTAAACTTGGTATTATAATAAACGGCCTGATTAAGGAAAATCCAACCTTCGTGTTGCTCCTTGGTATGTGCCCAACCTTGGGTACCACTTCTTCGGCCATCAACGGTATGTCAATGGGTCTTGCCACTATGGCGGTACTCATCTGCTCAAATATTGTAATCTCACTCATCAAGGGTTTCATTCCTGATAAGGTACACATTCCATGCTATATCGTCGTCATTGCAGGCTTCGTAACGGTCGTACAACTCTGTCTGAAGGCTTACCTGCCTGAGGTCGATGCTAAGCTCGGCTTGTTTATCCCATTGATTGTAGTAAACTGTATCGTCCTGGGTCGTGCTGAGTCATTTGCAGCAAAGAATGGTGCGCTTGATTCTGCTTGTGACGGAATCGGCATCGGTCTTGGCTTCACCGTAGCACTCACCATCATCGGTGCATGTCGTGAGATCCTGGGTACTGGTGCTGTCTTCGGCTTACCTATCTTCCCAGAGAACTATGGTGCTCTTACCTTCGTCCTCGCTCCTGGTGCATTCCTTACCTTGGGTTACCTGAGTGCAATATTTAATAAGATTTTTAATAAGTAAGCGATATGAGTTACATTATTATGATCATTGCTGCGATATTTGTCAATAATATCGTACTGGCACAGTTCCTCGGTATCTGTCCTTTCCTGGGCGTATCAAAGAAGATTGATACTGCAGCAGGTATGGGTATGGCTGTTGCTTTCGTCATGCTTATCGCTACCTTGGTGACTTATCCGATCTACTACGGCATCCTCGTACCTGCAGGACTCGAGTTCATGCAGACCATCGTTTATATCCTGGTGATTGCTGCTCTCGTTCAGATGGTTGAGATCATCCTTAAGAAGTCTATGCCTTCGCTTTATGCAGCGTTGGGTGTATTCCTTCCTTTGATCACCACCAACTGTACCATACTCGGTGTTGCTATCAACGTGATTAACTTTGAATATAACATCCTTGAGTCGGCTGTCTATGCTGTTGCTACCGCTCTCGGCTTTACCCTCGCAATGGTTCTCTTTGCAGGTATCCGTGAGCAGCTTGAGATCACCAGCTTGCCAAAGGGTATGAAGGGCACGCCAATCGCTCTCATCACCGCGGGCCTTCTGGCTATGGCTTTCATGGGCTTCTCAGGTATCGACAATACACTCAAAGCTATTTTCGGTATCGGATAATCTTACTGCAATAAGAGGCTGTGGGAAAACCATAGTCAAATAGCAAATATCAAGTATCAGCGCTCTTGCTACATACGATTGTAGTGAGGGCGTTGATATTTGATATTTGCATTATGCTATAATAGTTGTGTGAATTCTTGCAAAATGAAATCAAAGAGCCTTTGTTGACTGCTAAAATGATAATTCTATTTATCAAAACATAGAATAATGTAAACTAAATAACATATATTATTGAAAAATGTAAGCAGAATAGGCTTAATGTGTGGAAAAATGATATATATTTGCATCGTCAATCAAGACAAATGCTTCAAATGTTGCGTATTTCTAACAAATAGATAATACAACGCTTGTTAAGACAGAAGTAAATAGTGTAAAAATAAATAATGTAAGAAAAACCGATTAGCAAATGGCACAGAAAGCAACGAGACAGCCTAAAGTGGCAGGCCTGTACAGCGCAGCCAACGAGCATGATGCTTGCGGTGTAGGTATGGTGGTTAACATCCACGGTGGCAAGAGCCACGACTTGGTGGATAATGCACTCAAGGTTCTCGAGAACATGGAACATCGTGGTGCTGAGACCCGCGATAAGACCGGCGATGGTGCTGGTATCTTGATTCAGATTCCTCATGAGTTTATCCTGTTGCAGGGTATTCCTGTTCCTGAAAAGGGCCGTTATGGCACAGGCCTCGTCTTCCTTCCTAAGGACGAGAAGCGTCAGAGTGAGATCCTTTCGATCATGATCGAAGAGATTGAACGCGCTGGCATGAATCTCATGCATCTGCGTGCAGTACCTACCAATCCGGAGGTGCTGGGTATTGGTGCACGCGATGTGGAGCCAGACATCAAGCAGATCTTCATCACTTGTGAGGGTCACAACGAACCTGAGGACTTCAACATCGAGCGTACGCTCTATAAGATCCGCAAGAAGATCGAGAACCGTGTAGAGGATGAGGATTTCTATATCTGCTCACTCTCTTCTAAGGACATTATCTATAAAGGTATGTTGACTTCTGGTCAGTTGCGTCGTTACTTCCCTGATCTGAGCAACAACTACCTCACTTCTGGACTGGCACTGGTACACTCTCGTTTCTCTACCAATACTTTCCCTAAGTGGAAGCTGGCTCAGCCTTTCCGTTACCTCTGTCATAATGGTGAGATCAACACTGTACGTGGTAACCGTGGTTGGATGCAAGCGCGTGAATCAGTACTCTCAAGTCCTGCACTTGGCGATGTTAAGGAGGTGCGTCCTATCCTGCAGTCGGACATGAGCGACTCTGCTTCGCTCGACAATGTATTTGAATTCCTCGTCATGAGCGGTATGAGCCTGCCACAGGCCATGGCTATCCTTGTGCCAGAGTCGTTCAATGATAAGAACCCTATCTCAGAGGACCTCAAAGCCTTCTATGAGTACTATTCAATTCTCATGGAGCCATGGGATGGTCCTGCAGCGCTGATGTTCTCAGATGGCCGATTCGCTGGTGGTATGCTCGACCGTAATGGTCTGCGTCCATCGCGCTATACCATCACCAAAAGCGGTATGATGGTTGTTGCCAGTGAGGTAGGTGTGATGGATTTCGAACCTTCGGACGTAGTTAGCAAGGGTCGACTCCAGCCAGGAAAGATCCTCCTCATCGATACACAGGAAGGAAAGATCTATTACGACGGAGAGATCAAGGCTCAGCTTGCTTCTGAGCATCCGTATCGTCAGTGGCTTTCGACCAACCGTATTGAGTTGGAGAAGCTCAAGAGTGGTCGTCATGTTGAGAATACCGTGCCAAACTTTGAACGTCGCCTGCTCAACTTCGGTTTCGGTCAGGAAGATATCGACAAGACCGTTATTCCAATGGCTGTCAATGGTCAGGAGCCTGTGGCTGCTATGGGTAACGATACTCCACTGGCTGTCATCAGCGACCGTCCACAGATCTTCTTCAACTACTTCCGCCAGCAGTTCGCACAGGTCACCAACCCTGCTATTGACCCAATCCGTGAGGAGCTCGTCATGAGTTTGACAGAGTATATCGGTCGCGTAGGTAGTGGCATCCTGACTCCTGACGAGAGCAACTGTCACATGGTGCGTCTTCCACAGCCAGTGCTCAACAATACACAGCTCGACATTCTCTGCAATATCCGCTATAAGGGCTTCAAGACGATCAAGTTGCCAATCCTTTTCGAGATTGAGAAGGGCGCCAGCGGACTTCGTCAGGCCATTGAGGATCTCTGTCATCAGGCAGAGCAGAGTGTCGATGATGGCGTTAACTACATCATTCTCTCTGACCGTGATCTCGACGAGACACATGCAGCAATTCCTTCGCTCCT
>DCIF01000074.1:2991-6590 GCA_002315795.1 Bacteroidales bacterium UBA1733 | reverse complement strand
CCATACGTCGTAGAATATAAGGCCTACCTCGACAGCATCAGCAACGAGAATCCTTATGGTGTACCTATCGGTCTCCGCAACTGGGCAGGTTCTGGCAACGTCACTGCTTATGGTACGGCTGTCTGTGCTGCACATGCTGCATATCCAGACATTGTAACCAAGGACTATATCTACGCTGCAGCCAACTATCTGTTCGGTTGTCACCCTTATCACAACTACTCGCTCGTAGCTGCAGTAGGTGCTGCTCGTCCGAAAGCTGTGTTCTATGGCAACAACCGTGCAGACTTCTCATTCATTCCTGGCAACGTAGCTCCTGGCATCCTTTTCCGTCATCCTGACCACTTCGAGAACTATGACCAGTGGCCATTCCTCTGGGGTCAGAACGAAGGTACCATCGCAGGTAACTGTGCTTATCTGATCTTTGCTCAGGCGTTTAAGAATTTGGCTAAGTAAGGTTTAGGGTTGTATTAATGGCTGCTTACTTTCGGCCAAGGTCGAAGCGGTAGCCTACGGTCAGCATGATGGTGCCGAGCTTGAAGTTGCCACCCTCAGTGTTCTTCATATAGCTGGTAACAGGGATGTTGTAGCGCAGGTCGAACTGGAGTGGGAACTTTGGAGAGTAGCTGATACCTACAGGTACAGAGAGCTGGAAAGTATTGATGTCGTCCTGTCCGTTATGGCTCATGCTGCCGGAGTCATTGCCATCCTTCCAATCGACGTGGTGCTTTGGCTCGATCACCCAACCTGGCTGGATACCGGCTTTCAATGCCACCTGACCGAAGTGCAGCTGTGCCATCACTGGCAGGTTGATGAAGTAGTGATCCATGTAGTGGTCATACTCTTTAGTAGTATTCTCGAAGTTGAACTTCCTATTCTCAGTAATAGTGCTGCCATAGCCGTAATCGAAACCTGCAGAAATACCGAACATCTTGGTTGGCTTATAGGTAGCCTCAACACCGGCTGAAGCGGTAACGAAACCATTGAAGTCGTTTGCAAACTTTTCAGAAGCAATGGCATAACCCATACCTACATGTGGAGTCAGTGAGATACCACCTACTGGTTGCTGTGCTGAAGCTGCAAGAGCTGCGATTGCCAAAACGGCGCTTAAAAAGAACTTTTTCATAATTGTAATACTTTTTTTAATTGTTATTAATTTTGTAATTTTCTTTTTCTGTTTTGCGTTTGCCAAACTGTTTCTTGTTGTTTGACGCTGCAAAGGTACGGCCATTTCCGCACCAAAGAAGTACAAATTATGAAAAGCTCACGGACAAATTGTGAAATTCGCAGAATGTACGCATTTTTCACAATTTGTCCGTGATTTTGTATTAATCGCTCTAATAATTCAATCCGAAATGCCAAAGAGGGATGATGTTGTTACTGCCGTATTCTATATCGTCTTTTACTACATATCCGTCTGGAATGTCCAGTATCTGCTTTTTCCCCTTGTTCTTGCCTCCGACTTCAAAGGTATACTGTTTGATCTTGAAGTCAGAAACTCGTGATGAGGTAACGAGATTTCTTACACGCATTTGGTTATAAAAGAAGGTCTCGCGTATATTGCCAATATCAGGATTTCCTCCAGCTAATACAGTCATCAAGCTAGGATTATCAACATAGATTTTCTCAACTTTACCCAGGGCTATCAATCCGCTTGTATCGTCTCGTAGTTGCCCGATCATACCAGCTTTTTCAAGGTAAATCAGATAGTCTGGAATATTATTTTTGCTAACGCCTAATTCACGTGCCAGACTTTCAGCACTTGGTTTAACAGGAGCAATGCCCGCAATGATGGCTAACATCTGTTTGAGTTTTCGTGCGGTCGATACTTTCATGTCGGCAAATTGAGGAATATCTACTTCAACGGTTTGGTTGACAACTTGCAACATACGGGTGGCGAACCTGCCTTCCTGAGCAAAAGGGTAATATCCTTCTTTAAGATACTCACGAAAATAAGGTAAAGGATGTTCTAGTTCTGGAATATTCACTTTATGGCTGAGAATCTCGTTCAGATCATATATAGGAGAAGAGATACCATGTCTTAGCAATAGATATTCTCTGAACGACAATCCTTGCAGAATCTCTATTACGGCTCTTCGACTGAGATCTGCCTCGCCTTTAGTGATGTCTAAGACCGATGATCCTGTGAAAGTTACTTTCAAGGTAGGATGAGTATCATATATCTGTTTGAGTTCCTGCGACCATCCTGCATACTTATGTACCTCGTCGATATATAAATGCGTGCCACCTTCTTTAACAAACTCATCAGCTAACATGACCAAAGAATGTGAAGCAAAGAAGGCGTGATCCGCAGATATATAAAGATGATGTCCTTCCGAACGATGTTCAATAATGTATTGCAACAGCATGGTTGACTTGCCGACGCCCCTTGGACCTATGATGCCGGTCAGGCGTCCATCCCATGCTATTCCTTGATAAGCATAACGATGAAAATGAGTAGGAGTCATTTTGATTTGCTCCTCCATCAAACTGTAAAGATTGTTATCAACCATAGTACTTTGTATTAAAATTTGGTGCAAATATACAAATAATCCCTCAATGAGGGAAAGTTTTAAGTGAAAATATCCCTCATTGAGTGCTATTTTATTGTTATTTTGTCCCTTATTGAGGGATTTTCCCGCATTAATGTTTTTTATGAAGGCATCTGAAGCTCCCGAAGAGAAGTGAGTCAGAAATTCCTGATGGTTTAGCAGGTGACTTTCAGCACTCTTTTTGTGCTGGAAGTAATCTTGGCGAAATCTGACTGGATGAGGCCAGGCACCCAGAGAATCTGGCCTGAAGCATCGGTGATGATCCAGAGCTGCTGCTTGTGGTGAGGGGGTAGATGATGGTCGGTAAAGACATCGCTGAGCAGGCGCGTATGGCCTTGCATGCCCAGAGGAGCAATGCGATCTGCCTGTTGCCAGCGGCGGTAGGAGAGGGGCTGTGTGGCCACATCAGCATCAAAAAAAGCGATGTGCGGATCTTGTCCGGGAGTGGCTTCTAAAGCGTCGATCACTTCAATCTGCCAGTGGCTTGGCCGACTGGCAATGGTCTGTTGCTTAGGCGTGGCCAGAAGCAGATCGTGCGATATTCTGACGTCGAACCCCTGCTGCTGGTAATATTGTGTGAGCGGATGAATGAGGTGTGCAGCTGGCTGCATGATCATCTCGTACGAACCCTCGTCGAGCACGACCTGACGAGCATGTTCAGCGCGATACTGTAGGATCTCCTGATTGAGCCAGGAAGATACCTCGCTGAGGTGCTGCATGGTGAGTGCGATGCCGTGACGTGCCTGTGGCATGAGTTGCTCCATAAGGGGTAGCAACTGGTTGCGAATCTGGTTTCTGACGGTATCGTTCTCCAGATTGGTACTATCCGTGATATAGTTGAGGTCATTTTCGGCCAGATAATCAAGAATCTGCTGTCGGCTCAGACATAGGAGCGGACGGATGACGTGTGTAGCTTCATTGCGCGCTACAATACCTGTAAGTCCGTTGATGCCCGTGCCGCGCATCAGGTTCATAAGGAGGGTTTCGATACTGTCGTCCAGATGGTGTCCCAAAGCGATGCTTTGTGGCTGCATCTGGACGATAGTATTT
>DCIF01000074.1:1720-2889 GCA_002315795.1 Bacteroidales bacterium UBA1733 | reverse complement strand
GAAGGTATCGAAATGCTTGACTTCGAGCGGAATGCCAAGCTGCTGGCAGAGAGATTCGCAGAAATGCTGATCACGATCCGACTCTTCGCCACGCAGATGGAAGTTGCAGTGCAGGGCGGTGACAGGGTGTCCCAAAGTATGCAGGATGTGCAGTAACGCCACACTGTCAGGACCTCCGCTGAGCGCCACAAAAAGTGGCTCGGAAGAGGAGACGATCTGACACTGATCGGTCAAAAACTGGCTGACGACAGTGAGGATATTTGTCATTGGACGCACCATTGGTCGTGTCTTTGGGTCTATTTTGACTGCAAAAATACAAAAAAAGATTGTAAAATTTCGAATTTAAAGAAAAAAACGTTATATTTGCCGCGATTTTTGTGCGCGTATGTATGCATGTGTGCAGAATCTTGGTTGAATTTTATAAAATAGACATATATGTTGCTCCAGAAAATTAACGCTTTGATGGCCGAAATTGACGGCTTGAAGGCTAATAGTGCAGAGGATATTGAAGCACTGCGCATCAAGTATCTCAGCAAGAAGGGTGAGGTGACTTCGCTGATGGCAGATTTCCGTAATGTGGCTGCTGATCAGAAGCGTGAGATCGGTCAGAAGATCAATGCGCTGAAGCAGGCTGCTAACGATAAGATTGAGGCATTGAAGACTGAGTTCCAGTCAGAGGATCATGTCGATGAAACCATCGACCTGACCCGTCCGGCTTATCCGGAGGAGGTGGGTACACGTCATCCTCTGTCGCTGGTTAAACAGGAGATCATCGATATCTTTGCACGTCTGGGGTTCTCGATTGCCGAGGGTCCTGAGGTAGAAGATGACTGGCATGTGTATGGTGCGCTGAACTTTGCTGATGACCATCCGGCACGCGATATGCAGGATACTTTCTTCATTCAGCAGAATCCTATCGTGGTGCTGCGTAGCCACACCTCTTCGGTACAGGTACGTACCATGGGTCAGCAGAAGCCTCCAATTCGTGTGGTTTGTCCTGGCCGTGTGTATCGCAATGAAGCAATCTCGGCTCGTGCACACTGCTTCTTCCATCAGGTAGAGGGTCTTTATATTGACAAGAACGTGTCGTTTGCCGATCTCAAGCAGGTATTGCTGCAGTTCGCTCAGGAGATGTTCGGTCCTGACACACAGATCCGTCTGCGTCCAAG
>DCIF01000074.1:1200-1601 GCA_002315795.1 Bacteroidales bacterium UBA1733 | reverse complement strand
TGCGGTATGGTAGATCCTAACGTGCTTGAGGCAAGTGGCATTGACAGCAAGGAATATACAGGTTATGCTTTCGGTATGGGTGTGGAGCGTATCGCCAACCTCAAGTACCGTGTGAAAGACTTGCGTCTCTTCTCTGAGAACGATCAGCGATTCCTCGACGAATTTACAGCAGCACACTGATTTATGGAACTGATTCCAAGCTTTCAGGTAGATCACACCGACTTGCAGCCAGGTATCTACATCTCACGTCAGGATGCCGTAGGTGACACTTGTTTCACGACCTACGATATCCGCATGACTGCCCCCAATCATGAGCCGGCAATCAATCCGGCAGCTATGCATACCATTGAGCATCTGGTTGCTACTTATCTGCGTAATCATGAGCAATGGAAGCAGTATGT
>DCIF01000074.1:0-1161 GCA_002315795.1 Bacteroidales bacterium UBA1733 | reverse complement strand
AATCTACTGGGGTCCGATGGGTTGCATGACAGGTTGTTATCTCATCGTGCGAGGAGCTTACGCTTGTGAGGAAATCCGTCAGCTGATGATCGACGCTTATCAATATGTGTCTGACTACGATGACGAGGTGCCAGGAACTACTCCTGCCACCTGTGGCAACTATCTGATGCACGATCTGCCAATGGCCAAGTGGGAGGCAAAGCGTTATGAGGACCGACTGAAGAATCATTTCTGCTGCGAATATCCTGGCGTGGAGCGTCCGCTCGATGCGCAAGGTAAACAGTTCTTTGATGCGTGAGATTAAGGGATCTTAAGGGATACTAAGGGATACTAAGGGATTTTAAGGGATACTAAGGGATCTTAAGGGATACTAAGGGATTTTAAGGGATACTAAGGGATACTAAGGGATCTTAAGGGATGCTAAGGGATCTTAAGGGATTTTAGGGGACGAATGTTTACTCCTTATATATATTATATAGCTAGGAAAAACCTGCTCATCTGTTGTCTGCTTAGTTGGCTGTCTGTGACGGCTGCTGGGCAGACTTCTGCGCCTTATGTGGCTCAAAAAGAGGGCGTAGAGTGGCATGAGATGCTGCTTTCAGGGGGAATGATGCGCCAATATACCGATCTGCTCGATACACATCGTGGTTGGTACATGATCATGCCGAACGGACTCACCGATGTTGTAACGATGAACTTTGTAGATGGTTACAGCCTGGGTCTGCACAGTACGGTGGGACGTATGTCGCTCGATCGCAGTCGCTGGGAGGCCGAAGAGTCTCTCTACTGGGCCTTCAATAGAAAGACGCTTGTCGGAAAAGTAGCTTTGCGCTATGTCCGACCGGTGGAATATGAGACTTTCATTGAGCTTTATGGAGGAAAGTTCCTGGAGGATTTTGATGAAGATCCGGTGATGCCACGTGCACAGTCGCTGATGGCTTCTGGTATCTGTGGCTGGAATCACTATAAGCTCTATGAACAGACTTCGGCTGGTATCCGTTTCTCAACGCCGCTGGTCTTCGACCTGAAGATGACCGGCAAAGTAGGGTGGGAGCGTCGTCGTGGTGTGGAGAACACCAAGCTCACGAATCTGTTTGGTGCACATGCAGAGAGCAATGTGCCGCGTGTGGGAGTGCCATACACGGCGCACGATCTGGCTCT
>DCIF01000007.1:8269-10821 GCA_002315795.1 Bacteroidales bacterium UBA1733 | reverse complement strand
ACTAAGGGTGCAGCCGCTCTCGGCGCAGGTATCGTAGCAATCGGTGCAGGTCTCGGTCTCGGTAAGATCGGTTCTTCTGCTATGGACGCTATGGCTCGTCAGCCAGAGGCTATCAGCAAGATTCAGACTCCTATGATCATTATCGGTGCACTCGTTGAGGGTGTTAGCCTCTTCGCTGTCGTTGTCTGCTTGCTCGCTGCCTAATCAGAAATCTTCTAAAATCCACGCAATATGGACTTGCTAATTCCCGAAAGCGGACTATTCATCTGGATGATGGTCGCCTTCCTGGTGGTCCTCGGCGTACTGGCTAAGTTCGGCTGGCCTGCCATTACTGGCATGATCGACGAACGCGCTAAGTACATCGACGAGAGCATTGCCAAGGCGAAGGAAGCCAACGAGAAACTCGCTGGTATCCAGGCTGAAACAGCCGCTATGCTGAAGCAGGCTCAGGAGCAGCAGTCAAAGATCTTGGCTGAGGCTGTTGAGATGCGCAATCAGATTGTCGAGAAGGCAAAGACCGAAGCCACTGTGGCTGGCCAGAAGATTCTGGAGGAGGCTAAGCAGCAGATCGCTGTTGAGAAGGAGGATGCTATCCGCGACATCCGTCGTCAGGTAGGCCTCCTCTCGGTAGAGATTGCTGAAAAAGTGCTTCGTCAAAGCCTGAAGACCGACAAGGAACAGATGGCAATGATCGACCGTATGCTGGATGAGCTTGAAACTAAGTAATTAACAATTAAAAATTAAAAATTAAAAAATGATTGTCACTTCGTGCGTCATTACTTTTAACTTTTAACTTTTAACTTTTTAACTTATACTTAATGGATATTGGAGTTATTGCCAAACGTTACGCCAAGGCACTCTTGGAATTCGCTGTGGAGGAGAAGTGTGAGGATACTGTCTATCAGGAAATCCTGACGCTCATCCAGAGCTATCAGAAGGTGCCTCAGGTGGCTACAGTGCTGGGCAACCCACTCCTACCCCAGCAGCAGAAGGAACAGGTGCTTTGTTCGGCTGTTTCGACATCTGAACCGAGTGCTGTGTATCGCAAGTTTGCTGCTCTGGTTGTAGCTCACCGCAGAGAGTCGTTCATGCTCTTCATCGCCCATAATTTTGTCACACTCTATCGCGAACTCAAGCACATCAGTATCGGTAAGCTGATCACTGCCGTGCCAGTCAGCGAACAGGTGGCCAAGCGTCTGGAGGAGATGGTCGAACGCAATTCCCAGAATTCTGTCGATGTGATTCTCGAGACCTCTGTCAATCCTGACATCCTGGGCGGTTTCATCTTCCAGATCGATGATCAACGTCTCGATGCCTCTGTGCGTCAGCAGTTTGACACGATCAAGAAACAATTTATTGAGAAAAACAAACGAATAATCTAAGCGCTGCTTAGAAGTTATTAGTTAATAGTTATTAGTTAGGTATTTGTAAAGTGTGACTTAATGATCATATTACTACCCAATAATAACTGATAACTAATAACTAATAACTTATAAACTTGTTTATACAATGAGTAATATCAAAGCCAGCGAAGTCAGCGAGGTGCTGTTGCAGCAGCTGCATGGCATCGACAACTCTGCACATTTCGACGAGGTCGGAACGGTGTTGACTGTCGGTGACGGTGTGGCTCGTATCTATGGTCTGCGCAATGCCGAGATGAACGAGTTGCTGGAATTCGAGAATGGTGTCATGGCCATCGTCATGAACCTGGAGGAAGACAATGTGGGTGCTGTGCTCCTCGGCGGTGCTGAGAAGATCAAGGAGGGCATGGTAGTAAAGCGCACCAAGCGCATTGCCTCTATTCAGGTCAATGAGAACATGTTCGGCCGTGTCATCAACCCACTGGGTGAGCCACTCGATGGTATGGGACAGATCGAAGGCGAGAAGTTCGAGATGCCTCTTGAGCGTAAGGCTCCTGGCGTAGTTTTCCGCCAGCCGGTAAAGCGTCCTCTCCAGACAGGTCTGAAGGCTGTCGATGCTATGATCCCTATCGGCCGTGGCCAGCGTGAGCTCATCATCGGTGACCGTCAGACCGGTAAGACCGCCATCGCTATCGACACCATCATCAACCAGAAGGAGAACTATGAGAAGGGTGATCCTGTCTATTGTATCTATGTAGCCATCGGTCAGAAGGGTTCTACCGTAGCTTCTCTCGTGCAGACACTGCGTGAGAAGGGTGCTATGCCTTATACCGTTGTCGTAGCAGCTACCGCTGCCGATTCGGCTGCCCTTCAGTACTTTGCACCATTTGCCGGTGCCGCTATCGGTGAGTATATCCGCGATACTGGTCGTCACGCACTCGTCGTTTACGATGATCTCTCTAAGCAGGCAGTTGCCTACCGTGAGGTTTCGTTGATCTTGCGTCGTCCTTCAGGTCGTGAAGCTTATCCTGGTGATGTCTTCTACCTCCACTCACGTCTCCTCGAGCGTGCTGCTAAGGTCATTGAACAGCAGGAAGTTGCAGAGCAGATGAACGACCTTCCAGAGTCGCTCAAGGGTCATGTCAAGGCCGGTGGTTCGCTCACCGCACTCCCAATCATCGAGACACAGGC
>DCIF01000007.1:6241-8188 GCA_002315795.1 Bacteroidales bacterium UBA1733 | reverse complement strand
GAGACCGACCTCTTCAACCAGGGCTTCCGTCCTGCTATCAACGTAGGTATCTCGGTATCTCGTGTAGGTGGTTCGGCACAGGTGAAGTCTATGAAGAAGGTGGCTGGTACGCTGAAGATCGATCAGGCACAGTACCGTGAGCTCGAGGCCTTCTCGAAGTTCTCAAGCGATATGGATGCTGTTACCGCCATGGCTATCGACCGTGGTCGTAAGAACAACAAGCTCCTCATCCAGCCACAGTACTCTCCAATGCCTGTTGGTGAGATGATTGCCATCCTCTACTGCGGTACCAAGGGTCTCATGGCCAAGATCGCTGTAGATCAGGTTCCTGCGTTCCAGGATAAGTTCCTCCAGCTGCTCCGTGCAGCACACAACGAGGATGTCATCCAGCCATTGGCAGCCGGTAAGATTGACGACAATATCACAGGTATTATCACAGAGCTTGCAGCTTCTATCTGCAATGAACTCGCATAAGTTAAAAGTTAAAAGTTAAGGGTTAAAGGTTCCCCTCATGTGGAAACCTTATCTCAAAGCATTTTCGGCAATGAACTTTTAACTTTTAACTATTAACTAATAACTTTCAAAGAATCATGGCTTCATTAAAGGAAATCAAAGGTCGCATCGGATCGGTTGAAGGTACTCTCAAGATCACCTCAGCCATGAAACTCGTGGCTTCTGCCAAGCTCCACAAGGCGCAGATGGCCATTGAGAGCATGCTCCCTTACGACCGCCAACTCCATAAGATCATGGTCTCGCTGCTCAGCGGTGACGCCAAAGTCTCTACGCCTCTCTGTCAGCCTCATGACAGGGTGAAGCGTGTGGCTGTGGTGACCATTGCCAGCAACTCAAGCCTTTGTGGTGGCTATAACAGCAACTCGCTGCGTCACACCACCGCACTGCTCCATGAGTATGCCGAGCAGGGATTGGCCGATGATGCCATCGACTGCTATGTGATGGGTCGTAAGCTCGACCAGAGCCTCGGTAAGATGAAGGGTTTCCGCCATATCAAAGACTATGTTGAGAAAGGCGATAATCCGACGTTCGCTACCGCTAAGGAGCTGGCTGAGAGACTGATGAAAGACTACATCGAGGGACGCATCGACCGCGTTGAACTGCAGTATATGCACTTCAAGAACACTGCCAGCCAGATTCCTACGCGTGAGGTATTCCTGCCGGTGCAGTTGCAGAAGACATCTGACGAGGGTAAGGCTACGGCCGGCTACATCATTGAGCCGACGGCCGACGCTGTGCTCAATCAGTTGATCCCTGATGCGCTCTGCATGAAGATCTATACGATCATGCTCGATGCACAGGCGGCAGAGCATGCTGCTCGCACGGTGGCTATGCAGACGGCTACTGACAATGCCAACGAGCTCCTGGATGAGCTTCGCATTCAGTATAACAAGGGTCGTCAGGCAGCGATTACCGCTGAGTTGCTCGATATTGTGGGTGGTTCAATGCAGTAACCTCCTTCCCGGCACAAGAATATTAACACATCCGCGGATGTGTTAATGTTTTCGCTTATGATATCAACACATCCGCGGATGTGTTGATATTTGACATTTAAAACATAAACACATCCGCGGATGTGTTGATATCGGAGATCACGAAAACTAACATCACGTACCAGATGTCAGTTTTCGCGACCGCGAATTCTACTTTTTAAAATCCAAACGTTATGCAGCGTTCAGATGAGCAGACCTTGACCCTTCTGGGTAACAAGAAGACCGTATATAAGCAGGATTATGCGCCAGAGGTGCTTGAGACCTTTGTCAACAAGCATCCTGACAATGATTATTGGGTGAAATTCAACTGTCCGGAGTTCACCAGCCTCTGTCCTATCACCGGTCAGCCTGACTTTGCCAGCATCGTCATCTCGTATATTCCCGATGTGAAGATGGTTGAGTCGAAGTCGCTCAAGCTTTATCTCTTCTCTTTCCGCAATCA
>DCIF01000007.1:5500-6092 GCA_002315795.1 Bacteroidales bacterium UBA1733 | reverse complement strand
TATGAGCAGTTGGCCTGGGAGCGACTGGCGAAACATGAATGATTATCACACCTCTCCTTGCCAAATATTCAAGAATGTGAAGAATTCAAGAATCTTTGCTATTATTGAAAACTACAAGGAATTGAAGGAATGAAAGGAATGAAAGGAATGGTTAATCCTTAAAATTCTTATAATTCTTGTAGAATATATCACGAAGCATTATTCTTTTAATTCCTTCAATTCCTTGTTTATAATATTCTTCAACTAATTTGATCAATAATCATTCTTGTTTATATATAATATTCATGCTCCAAGATCGAAAAATAACTGTATTGTTTCTCATTATTATACTGAGTTTCTTGTCTTTCGCACATGCAGAGGAGAAGCATCTGGTGGGTGGCGATATTTCGCTACTGCCTCGTTATGAGCAGTATAACACTCCCTATTACGACCAGAATGGTAAGAAAATAGACGATGTCTTACTCTATCTGCGCGACGAGTGTGGCATGAATGCCATGCGCGTGCGTCTCTTTGTCAAGCCGAATGCAAGTGAGGCAAAGAGCGGTGTAGTGCAGGATCTGGCTTATGTCAAGGCGTTAGGAAAGCGCATCAA
>DCIF01000007.1:0-5393 GCA_002315795.1 Bacteroidales bacterium UBA1733 | reverse complement strand
ACACAGAAGGCTGAGCGTGTCTATACTTATACTACCGACTGTCTCAAAGAGCTGAAAGCGGCTGGTGCTACTCCAGATTATGTGCAGGTCGGTAACGAGATCTCATACGGTATGGTGGATATCAAGGTACATCCCTACGCGGATCAGAGTGATGACTGGAAAGGTTTTACCGAAGTACTTACACAAGGATGCAAAGCGGTGCGTGAGTGTTGTCCGGACGCTAAGATCATCATTCACACCGAGCGCGCGGTGAATTCGGCACAGACGGAATATTTCTACCAGAAACTCAGCAGTCTTGATTATGACATTATCGGTTTGAGCTACTATCCTTTCTGGCATTCTGATCTGACGGTTCTTAGCGGTACGCTTGAGATGTTGGCTGCGTCGTTTCCAGGCAAACAGGTACAGATCGTAGAGACCGGATATAATTATCGGTATTGGCCAGATGATGCCAAATATAACACAAAGACCATCTGGCCAAACACCACCACTGGCCAGCAGCAGTTTGTGAAAGATCTGGTGACCGAACTCCAGAAGCACGAACAGGTGAATGGTCTTTATTACTGGTTTCCAGAGGAAAATGGCAATGGAGGTCCGTCATACAACAAGAATACCATCGTCATTGATAGTTGGGAGAATCGCGGACTCTGGGACAATACTTCCCACAAAGCCCTCCCTGCTCTCTATGAACTGAAAGCCTATCGCACAGACCTGAGCTCACTCAACAGCATCACGCTCCAACCTGCTGCCAACGATGCTGTCTATGATATTCTTGGTCAACGAGTTAACAAGATGACACGCGGCAACATCTATATCCGCAACGGACGTAAGTACTTTGCCAGGTAATTGCAGTAACAGGGATAAATAGGGATAAACAGGGAATTGAAGGAATTTAAGGAATAATAATTCTTTAATTCTTTCATTCTTTTAATTCTTGTTGATTATTATTCAATAGACAGTTTTATAATACAGACAAGCAATATTCTTTTAATTCCTTCAATTCCTTGTTAAGAACATAATTCACGGATCAGCTGTTTCATACCCTCGCTTGCTCCCTTCGTGATCTGTGTCACCGCACGATAAGAGTTCACCGGTTTCGGATCGATGAGCCAGATAGGAACACCGGCAGGAGCGTAGTTCAGCAGTCCGGCAGCAGGATAGACGTTGAGCGAGGTGCCAATGACGACCACGATCTCGGCCGTAGTCATCAGTTTGGCTGCAGCTTCGAGGTTTGGCACGTCTTCGCCAAAGAAGACGATGTGCGGACGGAGTTGCACTCCGCTTGGATCCACATCGCCCAGATGGATGTCCGGATTTTCCGGGTCGAGAGGGTAGTGGATGCCATTGTCGCGTCCTTCAGCCCTGCATTTCATCAGTTCGCCGTGCAGATGCAGCACATGCTTTGAGCCGGCTTGTTCGTGCAGATTATCTACGTTCTGTGTGATGATCTGCACGTCGAATTTATTTTCCAGCGAAGCAATCAGCCGGTGGCCTTCGTTCGGCTTACAGTCCTTGAACTTACGGCGCAGCATGTTGTAGAAGTCGAGCAATACACCCGGCTGGCGCACCCAGGCTTCGTGCGTACACACTTCTTCTACCGAATAGTTTTCCCACAGTCCGTCACTGTCGCGGAAGGTAGAGATGCCGCTCTCGGCACTCATGCCGGCACCCGTCAGAAATACAATCCTCTTCATAATAAAGTTGTTTTGTAGTTTGGCTTTCAGCGTTCTTTTGGGCAAAATTACGAAACTTTTGCGAAAAAACGTAAAAAGTTGACTCAAAAAGTGCTACAATATCATAAAAAACACTATCTTTGCACGCGCAAAAGCGAAAAAAACCAATTAAACTATAAATTAAAATGAAGAAATTTATTCTTGGCATGGTGGCTGTTATTGCTTTGGCTTGCACCACTTCATGCAACAACGGAACCCCAAAGGCTACTTTCAATGGTAACATCGATTCTTTGTCTTATTGCTATGGCGTTCTCTTTGGTGACCAGTATTCTAACTTCCAGGACAGCAACGTAGTTGTACCTGATGAGATCATGAACCTCGACAACTTCCTGGCTGGTTTCATTACCGCTATCCGTCGTGACTCTTCTAACCTTAAGGTGAAGGTTGAGGATGCTCAGACTTACCTCCGTGAGTTCCAGCAGAACCTCCAGCAGAAGATGCAGGAGAAGAAGGAGCAGGAGCTTGCTGCTAACAAGACCAAGGGCGCTGACTTCATGGCACAGAACGCACAGAAGGAAGGCGTAGTGGTTACCGAGAGCGGTCTTCAGATCCAGATGATCACTGAGGGTACCGGTGCTCAGCCTTCAGAGTCAGACAAGGTGCTCGTAAACTATAAGGGTACTTTGATCGATGGTACTCAGTTCGATGCTAACGACAGCATTGAGTTCAACGTAAACGGTGTCGTTGCTGGTTTCCGTGAGGGCCTTATGGCCATGAAGGAGGGTGGCAAGGCAATCATCACAATGCCTTCAGACCTCGCATACGGTGATCGTGGCGCTGGCCAGAACATTCCTGGCGGTAGCACCCTTCAGTTCGAAGTAGATCTCCTCAAGGTTGTAAAGTAATCAGTTTACTCAAATAATGATATAACGGCGTTTTTCTTTTGAAAAGCGCCGTTATTTTGTTGTTTTTGGCAAATTTCAAACATTTTGCTAATTTTTTTGCCAAAAAATGCGTGTATTTTCAAAAAATATCGTATCTTTGCCGCAGTAATTATCACTATAGATATCTTTTTTCTATCAACAAACACTATCTTTTACTATGGCCATTGAAAAAATTGATGCCCTTGACAAGAAGATTCTTGACATCGTAACCCGCAATGCACGTATCCCAAGCAAGAACGTAGCTGTGGAGTGTGGCGTATCTCGTGCTGCCATTCATCAGCGTATTCAGCGTCTTATCGAGTTGAAGGTGATCGTTGGCTCAGGATATAACATCGATCCAAAAATCCTCGGTTTCCAGACTTGTACTTACATCGGTATCCGTCTGGAGCGCGGTTCTATGTACCGTGAGGTTGTGAAGTGCCTTGAAGCCATTCCTGAAATCGTCGAATGTCACTTTACCACCGGTCCTTACACAATGCTTTGCAAACTCTATGCGCGTGACAATGAGCACCTGATGGAGTTGCTCAACAGTCGCATCCAGGGTATCTCTGGTGTGGTAAGTACCGAGACGCTCATCTCGCTGGAAGAAAGCATCAAGCGTGAGATCAGCATCTGCGGTGGTGCGCCACCAGATATGACTTCGTTTGCTGCTACTGACGACGACTGGGACTAATTCAGTGAGTAATTTGCTGATTGATCATATTTTCAGCAGACTGGCAGTCTTTTAATAATTGATTTTTCAGCTCCTCCAGCGAATTCATCTTCCGTTCGTCGCGAATACGGTCCACAAAGTCGAGCGTGAGTATTTGACCATACAGATCACCTTCAAATCCAATCAGATTGGCTTCGAAGGTGATTTTCTTTGTGTTATCGACCGTCGGACGGTAGCCAATGTTGATCATCGTAGGGTAGGAGTGACCGTCAGAAAGCGTGGCGATGCCGGCATAGACGCCATTCTCAGGACGTATCTTGTCGTCGTTGTGCGGATCGATGTTGGCGGTGGGGAATCCTAATTTTCGACCGAGTTTCTGTCCGTGAACGACTTCTCCCTGCAGACGGTAGTACGTTCCGAGTAGGGTAGAGGCCCGTCTTACATCGCCAGCCACGAGCGCACGACGCACCTCGCTGCTGGAGTAGTTGCATCCGGAGCCGTCTTCAAATACCGGTTCCTGCATCACCGTCATGCCACAGGCTTCGCCAAAGCGTACATAGTCTTCGAAGCCCTCACTCCGGTTGCGACCGAAACGGTGGTCATAGCCAATGAGCAGGCGTGTGATGTGCATCTTCTGGCTCAGTACGTCGCGGATGAACTGTTCGGCGGTATGCTGACGGATCTCTTCGGTGAAATCGAGCAGAAAGCAGGCGTCGATACCCGTATCGGCCAGTTTCTGGAGTCTTTCGTCTAAGGTATCGACCAGTAGAAGCGGGAAATCAGGCTGCACCAGACGGCGAGGGTGATTGGCGAAGGTAACCACGGCCGAGAGCGTCGCATGATCACGTGCTTCCTGTTTCAGATGCTGCAGTAAGTAGCGGTGACCACGGTGCACACCATCGAAAAACCCGATGCATGCTGTGTATTGTCCTTCTATCTGTTCGAAATTTCTATAAATCTTCATTTTTTCGTTCGAAATATTTGCTTTTTCCGAAAAAAAGCCTTATCTTCGCACCGCAAAAAAGCAGAATACTGGCTTTTAAGCAGGCCGGTCCTATAGCTCAGTTGGTTAGAGCAGCGGACTCATAATCCGTTGGTCCTAGGTTCAAGCCCTAGTGGGACCACGATACTGGTTTGAAAATTTTCCGTTTTGAGGGGATGAGACGAAGGGATTCGGCTTATCCCCGATTTTTTTGACATTTATTCTTTTCAAGCATGCAAAATTAGGCCAAAATTCTGAATTTTGCAAGTTTTCACTTGATTTTTGCGCAGATAAGACAAAAAATGCGTATCTTTGCACCATGATTGTTGCCCAAAATATACGGAAATCTTTCGGAACGCTGGAAGTTCTGAAGGGAATCGACCTTACCATCGATAGGGGAGAGGTCGTGAGTATTGTGGGTAAAAGTGGCGCAGGAAAGACTACGCTGCTGCAGATTCTGGGAACGCTCGAGAAGCCGGATGCAGGTTCCTTATATATAAATAAGGTAGATGTCTTGGGATTGAAAGACCGTGAGCTTTCTGACTTCCGCAACCGGCATATCGGTTTTGTCTTTCAGTTCCACCAGCTGCTGCCGGAGTTCTCCGCACTGGAAAACGTCATGCTGCCAGCGCTGATCGCTGGTATTCCGAATTCGAAAGCGCGATGTCGTGGCCAGGAACTTCTCAACTTCCTGGGTTTGTCTGATAGAGCCAGTCATCGGCCAAGCGAGCTTTCTGGTGGCGAGAAACAGCGTGTGGCCGTGGCTCGCGCCCTGATGAACCAGCCTGATGTCATCTTTGCCGACGAACCTTCCGGATCGCTCGATCTGCAAAACAAACAGGAACTCCATCAGCTCTTCTTCGATCTCCGTAAGGAGTTCAACCAGACTTTCGTCATCGTCACCCACGATGAGTCGTTAGCCGAGATGTCCGATCGAACAATCCGCATGGCCGATGGCCAAATAGATCCTCAAGACAATAACAATATAAATTAACAATATAACACCGAATTACTCCACGGCAAGAAATAGTAACTCTATTTCTCCCTCCCTATGAGGGAGGGTTGGGGTAGGTCCTTAATATGATTACTCAGCAATTATACATCTACAACACCCTTTCGCGCCTCAAGCAGCCATTCAAGTC
>DCIF01000052.1:15035-18102 GCA_002315795.1 Bacteroidales bacterium UBA1733 | reverse complement strand
CCAGGAGACTCCTCAACACCAGCAAGAAGACCACCAAGCATTACACAGTAACCGCCAGCAGCAATGGCCTTGACGATATCACCTGAGTAACGGATACCACCATCAGCAATCAAAGGAATACCTGTGCCACGAAGCGCCTTAGCCACATCATAGACAGCAGACAACTGAGGAACACCGATACCAGCTACAATACGAGTGGTACAGATAGAACCAGGACCAATACCTACTTTCACAGCATCAGCGCCTGCATCAGCCAGATACTTAGCAGCATCACCAGTAGCAATATTACCTACAACAACATCGATGCAGTCGTAGGTTGCCTTAATCTTCTCCAAAACGCTGACAACACCCTTTGAATGACCGTGAGCAGTATCAACGACGACAGCATCGACACCAGCCTCAACAAGACCAGCAACACGATCCATGACATCGCCAGTAACACCTACACCTGCAGCAACGCGAAGACGACCCTTGTCATCCTTGCAAGCCAATGGCTTATCCTTTGCCTTGGTAATATCCTTGTAAGTAATCAGACCTACGAGGCGACCCTCAACGTCAACAACAGGAAGCTTCTCAATCTTGTGCTCCTGAAGGATATCCTCAGCCTGAGCAAGAGTGGTACCGACAGTCGTTGTAACAAGATTCTCAGCGGTCATCACCTCAGAGATCTGACGGTTAAGATCCTTCTGGAAACGGAGGTCACGGTTGGTAACAATACCACAGAGCTTACGGTCAGCACCGACTACTACAGGCACGCCACCAATGTGATACTCAGACATCTGTGCAAGAACATCGCGCACGGTAGCATTTGGAGTCGTGCAAACAGGAGCATAGATCATACCGTTCTCAGCACGCTTAACCTGGCTTACCTGATGAGCTTGAGCTTCGATACTCATATTCTTATGAATGACGCCAATACCACCTTCACGAGCCATTGCAATAGCCATGGTAGCTTCGGTAACAGTATCCATCGCAGCTGATACGATTGGTACGTTGAGCGTGATATTACGTGAGAACTTGGTGCTGAGATCCACTGCATGTGGCAGCACCTCACTGTACTGTGGAACGAGAAGGACATCATCAAATGTCAAACCGTCGAGGACAACTTTGTCTGTAAGGAAACTCATACTCGGATTATTATGTTTTATCTGAAAAAATATCTATTGATCAAACTAATGATTAACTTTTTGTCTGTGTCTGTTCTTCTTCCAGTTCGGCATAACGCTTCAGGAAGTATTTGTGCCAGTAACGGGTCAGCTGGCCATGATTCTCACCCATGATGCCTTCATCGAAGCTAACTCGCTTGCCAATGTCAAGAATCATATTTCCTTCATTCAGGCAGAACTCAGTCTTTGGCAGCACTTTGCCAGTACCCCAGATTACCATCGGAAGAATATCGCATTTCAACTGCTCGGCCAGATGGAAAGCACCACGTCTGAAGGTATGAATCTGGCAGTCTTCAGAACGTGTTCCTTCTGGGAAAATAACCACAGAATAGCCACGATTCATCACATCCAGCAAATGGGCAAGCATCTCGTCCATTGGCATGGAGCTAGGGAAATAATCGCAGAACTTGACCACCTTGCCATAGATTTTGCTTTCCCAAACCCACTGGCCGGTCATGACCACCAACTTAGGTGACATCATCATGGTCAACGGAAGATCGAGAAGCGACTGATGATTGGCAATGATCAATGCTGGTTTCTCAAAAGTCTCATTATAAGGATTGCGCACTTCATGCTTTCCTAAACGAAGATGATGGCGCATGAAACGACGGAAGAAGCTGGCTGCGTGCTTGTGATAGATGTCCTGATTCTTGGCAAGGTTTTTAGTGGAAAGTGAATAGTACCAACCCATAGGAACTCCCACAAAAAAGATGTACAGCACGAAAATGCCGAACGAATAGTAGGTCTTTAGTTGGTTAATCAGTTTTTGCATCTATACAATTATATATTTTGGCAAAGGTACGAAAAAAACTTCTATCCACAAAATAAATAATCGAAAATCTGTGTGTGATGACATAAAAAAGACTAAAAACGCACGCCAATGAAAAGTCGAGCTGTCCAATTCAAATCGATTGAAGAATAACCATTGGCCAGATTTGACCATGCAAGATTATAGATACTGGAGATACCACTGATGTAACGTGAGTAATTATAAACAAAACTCAGATGAGCATTGCCATTGACAGAGAACCGCTCAGAAACAGATTCTTTTCCATTCTTTGTATAGAATTTATTATGGCAATACACATTGATCAGAGGAGTTGCCGAACAGTGAAGCAAACAGTGTTCATTACCAAAAACCCAATTATAAGCATATCCTCCACCAAGGCTAACCTGAGTAAATGAAAGATCATAATCATCATTATAAGAAAGCGAAGAATGATAATAATGCACAGCTGCCAACCAACTACCGGCACTCTTGCGTTGTATTACAGTCTGAGACAATGCTGCTGGAAGTGAGAACTTTTTATGATTGAATACATAATAGATATTAGACAAGAGCATCTTCTGATAAACATCATTCAGATTGAATTCATAGGCAATGTCTTTATCATTCACATTCTCAACACGTCCTGACAGCGAATAACTATGGCGGAATCTGATTTCAGCGCCATAGGTCTGACCATAGGTATTGAATGAAAGCTCTTCATCTTTATTGCTGGAAAGACCTCGGGAATAACTGAGTCCCCAGCCACGATAGGACAATCCGACAGAAAGAAGTGTTGTGAGACGAGAAGATACAGATCCCTCATACTCCTTTTTGTCACCATCCGTAGGTTCCTGATAACTAAAGAAAAAGCGAGATTTTACCAGATTTGTATTAAAAGACGCAATGAAACCCTCCTGTGGCCATTTCACATAATTGGTATCACAACCCGCTACATCCGCACTATCAATCCAATTCATAAACGATCTGAGACGATTACCTGCCAACAACGGATTGCTGGTAAGCAGCAGAAGTATGACTAATGCCAGAATCTGTCTCATGATCTATCTCTAATTATCTATTTTTCAGATCTTCAAGAATATTGCGAAGCTCGCTATCGCTATCGACAAGTACA
>DCIF01000052.1:7384-14909 GCA_002315795.1 Bacteroidales bacterium UBA1733 | reverse complement strand
CCTGTGGCGACAACCATCTCTGCAGCCTCCTCAAACATAGGGTCAAGGTGGTTAAGATCAACATCTGCACTGGCGCCATCATCACCCTCACCTTCCTGTAATTTAGGCTCTGGAAGAATCAAAGCTGTAGGATAGCTCTGCTGTTCGGCAATGAAATGATTAATTCGGTCAACCTCAGGAGTATCGACAAATGCACACTGCACACGCACTGGCACATTGCCAGAAGAGTAGAGCAAATCACCTCGGCCAATCAGATTCTGTGCACCAGGCTGATCAAGAATGATGCTTGAGTCAATGCTCTGAGAAACACGGAACGCAATACGAGCTGGGAAGTTCGCCTTGATAATGCCAGTCACGATCTTGGCCGACGGACGCTGAGTAGCAATGATCATGTGAATACCTACAGCACGAGCCTTCTGTGCAATGCGCGCAATTGGTAGTTCGACCTCCTTACCTGCAGTCATAATCAAGTCGCCATACTCGTCGATCACTGCCACAATATAAGGCAAATACCGGTGATGAGTACCCTCGCGACTACCGATTGGTGCAGTGATATGCTTCTTAGGATTCAGATGACGATGGATGAACTTATCATTATATTCCTTGATATTACGCACACCGGCATCTTCTACAAGGGCATAGCGGTCTTCCATCTCAGCACAAAGTGAACGAAGGATATCGACGGTCTTCGTAACATCGGTGATGATAGGGTTTTCCTGATCAGGTAACTTAGCCAGATAGTGCTTCTCGATACGCTTATAGATGCTGAACTCTACCATCTTCGGATCGACAAGGACAATCTTGAGCTGCGAAGGATGCTTCTTATATAATAAGGAGGTAATGATAGCATTCAGACCGACAGACTTACCCTGGCCTGTGGCACCCGCCACCAGAAGGTGTGGCGCCTTGGCAAGGTCGAAAGTAAATACCTCATTGGTGATGGTCTTTCCCAAGGCCACTGGCAGCTCCATCTTAGCTTCCTGGAAAGCACGCGAAGCGATACAGTCGCGCATGGAAACCGTCTTCGGATCATTGTTTGGCACTTCAATACCGATAGCGGCTTTACCAGGAATTGGTGCAATGATACGAATACCGCTCTTTGAAGCAATAGACATCGCGATCTCGTCGCTCAAATTCTTTACGCGACTGATCTTTGTACCCGAAACAAGGACAATCTCAAAAAGCGTGATGGTTGGACCGACTGTGGCAGAAATACTCTGAATCTCAATACCATAGTCGCTCAACGTCTGGCGGATTTTCTCCTTGTTCTCATTCTGCTCATTCATATCAATGGATGCAGAATTATCATAAGCCTTCAGCAGGTCAAAGCTTGGGAACTGATAGTGAGAAAGGTCTGCAGTAGGATCATAATCTTCCATCGGAAGATCATCCGTATCTTTCACGATTTGATCTACAATCTCAGTCGTACCGGAGGTTACAGTGAAGGTAGGATCAACGGCTGGCGCCTCCTGAATGACTGGTTTCGGTTCAGAGACCTTCAACGGATCTTCTGTGGTTTCAGTGACCGGCACATTTGCATCTTCCGTCTTACGTGTCTCTTCTGCCTCTTGCTCTGCTTTCATTCGCTCTTCCTCTGCTTGGCGTTCAACTTCAGCTTGGCGTTCAGCTTCTAGACGTTCTTCCTCTGCTTGACGCTCAGCTTCCAGACGCTCGGCTTCAGCCTGTCGTTTTGCCTGACGTTCAAGCACTTTTTTTCGCAGATCACTGTAACGCACCTTGAACCAAGGAGCGACATCAAACAACCGACGTGTGCGGTCAATGGTACTGCTGAATACGAATGCACTCAAGATAAGTCCCGTGACTATCAGCACAAAGATTAGTCCCATGGTTCCGAGGTTCGAGATCAGAAGTTGAGACAATTCATAACCATGTTTTCCTCCAAGATAGATGAACTGAGACTGCATACCAGCATTAAACCATGCATCGGCTACAGCACAGACCGTTCCGAAGAAAAGAGAAAACCAGATAGCCCACAAGGAAGTACGGACAAAGACTCCCAACAAAGGACGAATGCTATAATGCTGAATCAGACGGAAACCCAAACGGAACAGGAATACCACAAACAGGATAGACGACAGTCCAATCCATCGATTTACACAGTATTCTGCAGAGAAAGCTCCGACGGTTCCACCCCAGTTGCTCAAGCCATTACCAGTACTGAAAATCGCAGAAAGTGGCATATTTTCGAGCAAGGCCTGATCGTCTTTTCCAGTAACCAGAAACGAAAGGAAAGCCACACCTAACGATGCCGAGAAGAGCAGGATGATCAAACCAATGATAAATTTGGTGCGCTCACTATGCATCATTGTAGAGAAGCGACTGGGTTTCTTAGGTCCCTTATCCTTCGTTTGAGTTGTTTTCTTATCTTTTGTAGCCATTATATTTAATTTTTATTTTTTCCAGAACATTGGAGTCAACAACAGTATGACGGTAAAGATCTCCAAACGGCCAATCATCATCAGAATGGCCAGAAACCATTTGGCAGCTTCAGGCAAAAAGGCCCAGTTAGAAGCAGGACCAGCATCACCTAAGGCAGGACCGGTATTACCTAAGGCAGAGATGACACAACCGATAGAGGTATCGAACGATAATCCCATACACTCAAGGATAAAAATAGAAATCACCATCAGTATGAGATAGATACTCAACATTGCCAGTATTTTGAACACCGTATTGTGAGGCAAGGTATGTCCATTCAGACGAACGGAACTCACAGCACGAGGATTGAGTGCATGAAAGATCTCCTGCTTAGCATTCTTGACCAATACCACGAAACGAACCACCTTCAATCCGCCGGCCGTACTTGAGGAACAGCCACCCATAATCATCATCATCAAAGTCGGCAGCCAGAATACATGTCCCCAAGCCACATAATCAAAATACTGTGCCTGATAGCCAGCCGAAGAAATAATGGTAAGCGTATGGAAGAGCGAGGTGCGGAAACGGCACTCCCAGGTTCCATCTCCCAGTATGGTAGGGTCTGAGACCTCTCCTATTACACCTAAGACTGTCAAATAGTTAAGCAGCATGAAAAGGAGCGTGAAGCCAATGACAGAATAGGTAAACCAACGCAACTCCTCATTCCTCCAGGTAAGCTTGAAATAACCGAGTCCCAGGAAATAGAACAGATTATAATTCAGCGACGTGATGAACAGGAAGATACAACACACATATTCTATATAAGGAGACTGGAAGAAACCAATCGATGCCGTATGTGTGCTGAATCCGCCAGATGCTATAGTAGAAAACATGTGACAGACCGCATCATACCAACTCATACCACCGATCCAGTAGAGCAGTATATTGATCACGCTCAACACTAAATAGATCGTCCATAGCCTGCGTGCAGTCTCCTGAATTTTCGGCCGAAGCTTATCTACATTCAAGCCATTGGTCTCAGCACTGAATACCTGTGTGGCTCCTGTACCAATCATCGGGATCAGTGCCAAGCTGATCACGACAATACCCAGGCCTCCCAACCATTGCATCAGGTGTCGCCAGAACATAATGCCATGAGGGACACTTTCCAGATCATTAATCGTAGTGCAGCCAGTAGTAGTAAAACCGGACATTGCCTCGAGGAATGCGCTACCTACGGTCGATGTAGTATCAGTCAGCAGAAAAGGTATCATTCCTAAAAGACAGAAGACCACCCATGCAGAAGAAACCACGAAAAATCCCTCTCTGGTAGTGATTTTTCTTGAATGCCTCCTGCTGCTCTGTTGCATGAAAATGCCAATACCGGCAGTAATAACCGTTGTAACCAACAAAGGTATCCAGTCGCTCTCTCCCACCTCATAGTGGTAATAGACACCTACCGATGTTGAGATACCCATGAAGAAAGACTCCATAAGCAACAGCACACCGAAGATGTGGCGAATCAGGGACCAGTTGATTGTATTCATTAATTAAGCACTTTCACCATTTTCTGCAGAGTATCATTTCACGAAGAGCTTCTCTACCTGTGCGATCTTCTCATTCAGACAAACCACCACCACATGATCACCTGCTTGAATCTGTGTCTGTCCGGTAACCGTCATACCCTTGCCATCTCTGACCAGACCACCCAAAGTGATTCCCTTAGGTAAAGACATATACATGACAGGCTTAGCCGTAATGCGACTTCCTTCCTGAGCCACCAGATCAGCTACCTCCGCATCGACCAGACTGAAGCACTTGGCATTGGTCTTGTCCGCATCGAGCAAAAGCTGATAGATGGAACTTGCTGCTACGATCTTTTTATTAACCACCGATCCGATGTTCAGATTGGTAGCCAAAGAGATATACTCGACATCAGGCACCTCGGCCACCGTCTTGCCCACTCCCATTTTTTTGGCAGAAAGACAAGCCAGGATATTCGAACCGCTCTCTACTCCTAAAGCTACAAGTGCATCGCTCTCAGAGATGTTGACCGACTTCATAGCTTCCTGATCAGCCATCTTTCCTTGAATGACGTGCGCTTTCGGCACCAGCTCCATCAGTTCTTCTGCTCGCTGGCGACTGGGTTCGATGAAAAGAATCTCCATGTCATGAGGCAACTGGTAACAGGTCTGAACGCCAATACGCGTACCTCCCATGATGATTACTCGCTTAATATGACGATCAGCCTTACCACAGATGTGGCGAATGACATCAATCTTATCCGGTACAGTGACGAAATATACCAGATCTCCTGCACAGATGGTATCTGTTGCACTTGGGATAATCAGTTCATCCTCTTTCTTCACGGCAGCCACATGGAAATGGTCATGATGGCGTTTGCCGATTTCTATGAGGTTCTGACCCACGATGGGTGCTCCCTCATAGACCTTCACGCCAATAAGCAGGAGTTTACCATCACAGAGTTCGTAGTTCTGACGAGACCAGGGACGCATAATGGCCGATGCTACGGCCTGACCTGCCAACATCTCAGGATAAACCAGATTGCTGATGCCAATACGCTTGTAGAACTCGGCACTGGCAGGGGTCTGCATCTCCTTATCATCAATACGTGCTACGGTTTTTCGCGCGCCAAGACTCGAGGCCAGGATACAAGCGTGAATATTTACGCTCTCATCTGGGGTGACTGCAATAAACAGATCACATGAAGGTACTCCAGCTTCACGCAGAGACGTGATACTGGTAGGTTTACCCACCATGGTCATGAGGTTCATGAAAGTGAGTTGTGCGATTTTTTCAGGATCAGCATCCATAAGCACCACATCCATATTCTCCTTAGCCAAAAGCTTAGCTAAGTGTGTACCTACCTCGGCAGAACCGGCTACGATGATTTTCATATTGCGTTATTATTATATCCTCAAAAACCGAATATTCTTTTCTCAAGACCTTAAAACCTCAAGGATGCGCTCAGCATCTATGCCACAGTCATGATAGAGTTCGCTGACCGAACCATGTGTAACAAAGGCGTCTGGCACACCAAGGCGAACGATTTTTCCTGTATATCCCTGGCAGTTGGCCTCCTCAAGTACAGCAGATCCAAAACCGCCACTGGCAATACCATCTTCTACAGTGATGATGCGACGGTATTTCGTAAAGATATCCGATAAGAGTTCCTTATCTATAGGCTTACAGAATACCATATCATAATGTGCGATATCCTCACCACTCTGCTCAATAGCCTTGACCGCCTGTGTTCCGATCGGGCCAAAAGTCAGAACAGCCGTATCTCCATGGCCTTCGCGCAAGCAGTAGCCTTTACCTACCTGAATCTCTTCCAACAGACACTGCCACATAGGTGTACCATCTTCCTGATTACCGCCGATGCTTCCGTTGCCACGAGGATAGCGAATCACCCAAGGACCCTCTTCGTGCAGTGTAGCAGTGTACATCAGCTTTCTGAGCCAGTGTTCATTCAGTGGTGAGCAGACGGTCATTCCCGGAATAGCTCGGAATTGCGCAATGTCAAACACACCATGATGAGTAGGGCCATCAGCTCCAACGATGCCCGCACGATCAAGACAGAAAATGACGTGCAGATGTGTCAGCGAGACATCATTGATCACCTGATCCAAAGCGCGTTGCATGAACGACGAATAGATGTTACAGAAAGGCAAACTTCCCTCTTTCGCCAAACCGCCACTGAAGGTGACTGCATGTTCCTCGGCAATACCTACGTCAAAAGAACGCTCTGGGAAACGGTCCATCATGAAATTCATAGAGCAACCCGTTGGCATCGCAGGTGTGATTCCCACGATACGCTCATTCTGCTCTGCCAATTCAACCAGTGTCTTTCCAAAGACATCCTGAAAACGAGGAGGCATGCCCGCAGTATTATCCTTGATGCGCTCGCCTGTCTCCGGATTAAACTTTCCTGGTGCGTGCCAGATAGTCGCTTCTTCCTCAGCAGGCTTAAATCCCTTGCCTTTGATGGTGCAGACGTGCAGCATCTTCGGGCCATGGAGATCCTTAATCTTCTGCAGTGTCTTTACCAGCTTGACGACATTGTGTCCATCTACCGGACCAAAATAGCGGATATCGAGACCCTCAAAGATGTTCTGACGATGACTTACCAGAGACTTGATAGAATTGCCGAAACGCACCATGGCACGACGGAACTTGTCACCTATCAGATTGTGCTTCTTCAGCACATTATATGCTTTGTAACGCAACAGGTTATAGCGTTGGCTGGTCGTGATCGTGGTCAGATAGTGATAAAGCGCTCCTACATTCTGATCTATCGCCATCTGGTTGTCATTGAGAACGATCAGCAGGTCATTCGGACTGGAAGAGGCATTGTTAAGACCTTCAAAAGCCATACCGCCACTGATGGAAGCATCGCCAATCACAGCCACCACCTTACGTTCGTCTCCCTTGAGTTTATTAGCTACAGCCATACCTAAAGCAGCACTGATACTATTGCTGGCATGACCTGCTGAGAATGTATCATATTCGCTCTCCAGAGGCGTAGGAAAACCACTGAGGCCCCCTTTCTGTCGTAAGGTAGAGAATCTTTCGCGTCGGCCGGTGAGTATCTTATGAGGATAAGCCTGATGACCTACATCCCACACAAGACGGTCCTCTGGTGTATTATAGACATAGTGTAATGCTACAGTGAGTTCGACCGCACCAAGACTTGAAGCGAAGTGTCCAGGATGAACACTCACCTGCTCAATGATAAACTGGCGGATGGCCTCACAGACCTCTGGCAAACTGCTCACAGGCAATTGGCGGAGGTCTGCAGGATAACCGATGTGCTGTAGTATTTCAGTTAGTTTTTGGTCCATTAATTGATAAGAATCTTATTCAGAATGAGGATACTCTCATTGCCCATATTAAAAAGCAGGTCGAGAATACTCAGATTATGCATAAACGGCTGTCGGCCGTCATATCCAGCTACCTGATAATAAGTAGGTGTGACAAGGTCATTTGTGACAAGTTCTTCTCCCAGATTTGGCACTCCCATCCACTGTTCGCTATAGCTGACGTTAGGTTCGAAGCCAATCAACTCGCAGATTTTCTTGCGAAGGGCCTCATTCAGTCCGAAGAGCGAACCGTCATGTCCATG
>DCIF01000052.1:190-7206 GCA_002315795.1 Bacteroidales bacterium UBA1733 | reverse complement strand
ATGACGGTTCGGTTGCGCAACGTCTGCTTGACGTAATGCTCGTGCGCCTCAATGACTACCTCCGGCTCGTGAAAGAGTGAAGCATAATACGAGATCGGAGCGAGATATGCTGTTGGAAGTACTTTCATTCTCTCGTTTCTCACAGACCCTTGACCTGCTTAAACCAGCGGTCACTACGCCATTCGCCCGTTTCCTGATTGATCGAGAACCAAGTGAACAACGGAGTACCTACGATGTGATCTTCTGGCACAAAACCCCAGAAACGCGAGTCAAGCGAATTATCACGGTTGTCTCCCATCATCCAGTAGTAGTCCATCTGGAAGGTATAATCCTTAGCAGGTTCACCATTCAGCTCATAGCTATCCTTACCGACACGTACCAGCTGGTTACCCTGGCCCTTGCCTGTCTTGAGGTTCTGTTCATAGCTACGGATACAACGGCCATAGAGCTCCACATTCTCATCAGTCAGCTTGATCGAAGCACCACGACGAGGAATCCAGATAGGACCATAGTTAGCTGCCGTCCAGTCACTCAGCTCACGCTGTGGATAGACCTGCCCTGGCTGCTCCCACTCCATAGGCATCTCATGAATCCACTCAGCTTTACCGCTCTTTTCCAGTTTTGAGATCATCTCCTGGGTCATATTCACCTGATAAAGGGCCTTGTATGTTCCCGTAATACTATCTGGTTCAATACCCAGATATGCATAAACTCCAGGATCATTGATCTGATAGACATCCGGACTCAGAGTAGAGTTATTTCCCTTGGTGTAGATACCGAGTTCACGACGCCAGAAGTTATCACTGATGACACCTCCCTTGCTCAGCACCAGGTAAAAATGCTGCAGATATTTGGGCGATGGCAACTCCTTTCCATCAACAAGTACCTTGCGATCAATGATCTGGAGCGTCTCTCCTGGCATACCTACCAATCGCTTCACATAGTTCTCACGACGGTCCACCGGACGATAGACCACCTCGCCGAACTGGCGCTTGTCACTCCACACTTTGTCACGGCCATAAGCCTTACAGAGGCTGTAGTAGTCAGGATTTTCGCACTTGGTGCAGATAGTATCTCCATTCGGATAGTTGAATACTACGATATCATAGCGCTCAATATCGGTGAGTCCTGGCATACGACGGTAGTTCACCTGCGGATTCTCAATATACGATTTTCCCAGATTGGTGTTACCAATGGTGATGGTGTTCTGAAAAAGTGGCAACGAGAGGGGTGTCATCGGGACACGTGGACCATAATGGTATTTTGACACCATCAGATAGTCACCGGCCAGCATAGTCTTCTCCAGTGAAGTGGTTGGAATCTGGAAATTCTGAAAAAAGAAGTTCTGCAGAATCCATACGGCACAGAGAGCAAAGACAATAGCATCGACCCATGACATCACACCACGTAAGAAGCCATTTTTCAACTCTTTCCACCAATCCCATTTGATGAAATGCATCCAATAAAGATCCACCACAAATGGAACAAAAATAAAAGGAATCCAACTTGAAGCCCAGATAGCGAACAAAGCCAGCATCAGAAGCCAGAAGGCCATCTTCACCTTATCCGCAAGGGTCATTTTGCGGTCGAAACCGCGCTGACGATTATTGTCAGTCTTGTTTTCTGTCATTTTTTTATCTGTTTTGGTTAGGTTTTCTTAAAATTTCATCAAATCGGTCATCGTATAAACGCCCTTCTTGCCATCGGCCATCCATTCGGCAGCCACTACTGCACCGAGGGCAAATCCTCGACGGCTCTTGGCGCTATGAGTCATCGTGATGGTATCTACTTCGCTGTCATACACTACGGTGTGGATTCCTGGCACCTCACCACGACGGAAGGCCACCACCTCCAGTTCATCGTCATTATGCGACTCAAACGGAGTCTTCATCTCAGCATTCTTTGCCACATTGACACTCATATCTTCGTTGAGCCAGAGGCACGAAGTCTCTTTCCAGGTCTGCTTACGTTCCAGGTTGTCGGTGATGGCATTAGCGATGGTGATAGCTGTACCCGATGGCGAATCCAGCTTGTGTATGTGATGCGTCTCTTCCATTGCCACATCATACTGTGGGTAGGCGTTCATGATCTTAGCCACATACTTCTGCATAGCAACAAATACATTGACGCCAATCGAGAAGTTCGATGCCCAGAACAGCGAGCCGTCGGCAGCAGCCACCTCAGCCTTTACCTCATCCAGCTGATCATACCAGCCGGTTGAACCTACCACAACAGGCACACCCGCTTTCAGACATTTGGCCATATTGCCTCGTGTGGTCTTCGGAGTGGTAAATTCTATGGCTACATCAGCGTTTCTGAACGCTTCGCTCTCAAAATCCTCAAGGTTATTAATATCGATGGTGCAGACGACCTCATGTCCACGACTCAGTGCAATCTCCTCAATAATATGGCCCATTTTGCCATAGCCGATCAACGCAATTTTCATATTGGTTTCTTACTCTGTTTTCATAATTCAAAATGTGGCATGTGCACCCTCTGGAGCACTTACGCACGTATATATCGCGGCAAAGATACTAAAAAATCTTGATTTTTCGAAGAAATTTATCAAAAAAATAGTTCTCCGTATATGTTTTTGAACGTTTTTTCGAGTTGTATAAAGAAATCTGTGTATATTTGTGGCCGAAATAACAGCATTCCACCATACGCTAACCCCACCTTCCATGGAAGAACTCATGTATTATGTATGGCAGCAGAAGCTCTTTGACAGCCTCTCTACCACCGACGGACAACCCATAGAAATCATCCATCCCGGCCTTCGCAATCAAGATGCAGGTCCTGACTTCTTCAATGCCAAAATACGCATAGATGGTGTTGTCTGGGCAGGCAATGTAGAGATGCATTGTCGTGCAAAGGACTGGTACACGCATCACCATCATCAGGACCGTACCTACGATTCAGTCATCCTTCATGTCGTCATGCAGGCCGATGCCACCATCACCCTCCATGATGGCACTCCGGTCAAGACCGTAGTCATGCATATTCCTGACGAGATTCTGTCACGTCACAATGAACTGCTGGCCGACCGTGACCCCTTCTGTCAGATACGCTGTGCACCTCGCTTGGGTGAACTCGGAAATATTCAGATACATGACTGGTTAACATCACTTTGCACGCAACGCATGATTGAGAAGACCAAGCGTGTCATGGACCTTGTCAACAACCAGCTCATGGGTTGGCGTGAAGCCTTCTATGTCATTCTCACCCGCAGCCTTGGCACAGGGGTCAACAGTGATGCCATGGAGCGTCTGGCGCGTTCTCTCCCCCTCAGTTGCATCCTCCACCACAAGGACAATCTGCAGCAGATCGAAGCCCTGCTTCTGGGTCAGGCAGGACTGTTGCATCTTGACAAAGAGAACTATACCGATCTGCAGCGCGAATACACTTTCCTTCGTCAGAAGTTCTCATTGACCCCTCTCCCCACTTCTGCTTGGATGTACGGACGCGTACGTCCACAAGCGCAGCCTCACTTACGATTAAAGGCCCTGGCAGCCCTATTATGGACACACCAAGACCTCTTCAGCGCCATAACAGAAGCGCAAGAAATTAACGAATTAACAAATTTACTTTCTGTACCAGGGCTGGGTTCACAGACCGTCAGAAGCCTCATTATCAATGCCGTAGTTCCTATCCTCATAGGTTATGCGCAATGGCAGGGAGATGATGAGCGTTGTGAAGCCGCACTCTCACTTCTTGAGCAACTGCCGGCCGAAGATAACCGTTACATACAACTGTGGTCAGACCGTGGCATACCCGTCCGCTCTGCCTTCGATTCTCAGGCGCTACTGCATCTGTATCGCAACTATTGCGAACCACACCGCTGCATGCATTGCCGATGGGGTTATTTCCTGATACGGAGTGCCAGCAGATAAATGATGGTGAATGCCAGCACCGAACCCAGTGCATCGGCCAGAAAATCAAGGACATCACCACTCCTTCGGTGATTGGTACAATGTTCCTGCAATACCTCGATGACACCACCGAGCAAAGCAGGAAGCCACAGTGCAATGAGGCGGATATGTCGCCAGCAGAGAGTCGTGGTCTCAAGGGTCTTCAGGCGTAGGCCTTTGAGACCATGTTGCTTGAAGTGCTCGTAAAGGACTACCGAAGTGAGACCAGCATACATCACCAGATGCGTCCATTTGTCAATAAAACGCACATCCTCCAGTTCCGGGATTTCGGGTGGCGTGAAGAATGACAGATAGAAGATAGCCGCAAGTGTGACGATTGTCAACGGATAGGCTTTGAACATTGTCTTCAAGAACGCTTTCATGAGCATGAAAAATGCAGGTTAAAGTACTGACAGCAATGCATCTACATCTTCCACCCTGGTAGCCCAACTGGTGCAGAAACGCACAGCGATATGCTCTGCATCGACAGGTTCCCAGATCTCGAAGAGGAAGTCTTTGCTCAGACGGTCCATCTCCGTCTTTGTAAGGATAGGGAACTGCTGATTGGTAGGGCTCTCCATCAGAAGCTTGTAACCTCGCTCAACGAAGCGGTCACGGATGCGTTTCGCCTGCACATTCGCATGACGGGCAATCTGGAAATAGAGATTATCGGTAAAGAGCGTCTCAAACTGAATGCCCAACATCCGACCCTTGGCCAGCATACCTCCATTCTGCTTAATATCATAACGGAAGTTTTTCTTGAGCGAGTCTTTGGTGATGACTATCGCCTCACCGAACATGGCACCTTGTTTGGTACCACCCAGATAGAAGACATCGGCCAACTGTGCAAGCTCTGGCAAAGTAATATCGCAGGCATCACAGGTGAGACCGTATCCCATACGGGCACCATCGATGAAGAGTGGAAGGTCGAGCCGGTGACAGACCTCACTGATCTTCGTGAGCTGTTCTTTGCTATAGATGGTGCCATATTCTGTCGAGAAAGAGATATAGACCATAGCAGGCTCTACGCAGTGGCAAGGGTCTTCAGCCGCACGATGAGCCACCACAAGCTCCTCAATCTGCTCGACCGAAATCAGTCCCTGCCGATGTGGCAAGGTAATACATTTATGGCCGATATGCTCCAGTGCTCCCGTCTCATGAACGTTGATGTGGCCACTCGTAGCACAGATGACACCCTGATGATGACGAAGAATAGAAGCGATGACGGTAACATTGGTCTGTGTACCGCCGACCATGAAATGCACATCGGCATCAGGACGCTGGCATGCCTCACGGATCAGCCGACGGGCATTCTCACAATGAGGGTCAAGACCATAACCTACTGACTGCTCATCGTTGGTAGCAATGAGGCGCTCTAAGATCTTCGGATGAGTGCCGTTATTATAATCACACTGGAACTGGATCATACTATTATTATAATGTGGAATGTTTGCAAAAAGTAAATTGATGCGCGCAAATATACGAGAATTTTACGACAAAAACAAACGAACGGAGAAAAAAGCCATCGAAGTCTGGAAAATTTGAATATTTTTATGTATCTTTGCGCCACTCAATTTTCGAAAAGATGAATTCTATCCTCGTTCTGTTTATTATAGCACTCTATTTCTGCATGGTGTTCGGTGTCAGCTGGTGGACGACCCGACACAAGGACACTGATTCGCAAAGCTTCTATCGTGGCGACCGCAAGAGTCCCTGGTGGGTAGTGGCCATTGCCATGATTGGCACCAGCATCTCGGGTGTGACCTACGTCAGTGTCCCGGGCATGGTGTCAACCAGCAGCATGAGTTACCTGCAGATGGTACTGGGCTTCGTAACCGGTTATTTTGCCGTAGCCTATATCCTGCTGCCCCTGTATTATAGATTAGGTCTCTCCAGCATCTACGTCTATCTTGAGCAACGCTATGGCCAGTCGGCCCATCGCACAGGAGCCGCTTTCTTCCTGTTGAGCAAGTTCTTAGGTTGTGCCGTTCGCATGTACCTCACAGCCGTTGTGCTTCAGCTGGTGTTGTTCGAAGGCCTCGGTCTGCCGTTTGGCCTCAGTGTGGCATGCATCATGCTCATCGTGTGGCTCTATTCGTTCCGCGGAGGCGTCAAGACGCTGGTATGGACCGATCTGCTGCAAACCCTGTGTCTGCTTGCTGCCATGGTGGGTTTTGTGTTCTATGTCGCAAAGGCCATGGGGTTGAATGCCAGCGGCCTCTATCAAACCATCACCGAGAGTCCTATGAGTAGGGTGTGGTTCTTTGACGATGCCAACGATACGCGCTTCTTCTGGAAGCAGTTCCTCGGGGGCATGTTCACCACCATTGCCATGACCGGCTTAGATCAGGACATGATGCAGAAAAACCTCTCGTGCACCTCATTGCACGAGGCTCAGAAGAATATGGTCTCTTACGGCTTCGGCTTCCTGCCGGTCAATCTCGTGTTCCTCTCGTTGGGTATTCTGCTTTACACCTATGCGGGTCAGTTGGGCATGATCAGTACCGATGGCACCCTGCATGAGGTCATGTCACAAGCTACGGCAGCACCACTCAAGTCAGACGAGCTCTTCCCCTATCTGGCCACCGGCATCAATCCTTTGACCGGCACACCGTTCCTGCCCCTTATCGTGAGCATCCTCTTCGTCCTCGGACTCATTGCTGCCGCCTTCTCCTCTGCCGGATCGGCCGTAACGGCACTCACCACCTCCGTGATGGTCGATTTCCTCCAGCCACAGTCCGATGAGACCAAGGCACGCCAGCGTCGATTCTGGGTGCATCTCATCAACTCCATCCTCATGGGAGTGATGATCTATTTCTTCCACCTTCTGGCCAGCGGATCGGTCATCAATGCCGTCTATGTCGTTGCCAGCTACACCTACGGTCCGCTCATCGGCCTGTTCTTCTTCGGCCTCTTCACCAGGGTCAGGGTGCGCGATGGTCTCATCCCCATCATCTGTGTCCTCTCCCCCATCCTCTGCTTCATCCTCGACCAGAACAGCCAGACCTGGTTCAATGGCTACAAGATCGGCTACGAACTCCTCCTCATCAACGGAGGCATCACCGCCTTCGGACTCCTCCTCTGCCGTCGCAAATGACGTATTGTTTA
>DCIF01000052.1:0-174 GCA_002315795.1 Bacteroidales bacterium UBA1733 | reverse complement strand
TTTTTGATGAAATATTCGAAAAAGATTAGAAATGACTGATTATTCAAGAAAAAGTCGTAACTTTGCTCAGCAAAGTGTGCTTGTGCGGCAGGCAAGAAACAGGCACAGGCGTATCATGATAATCGCTGAAGCGCAAGGAAGAAGACAATAAGAAAAGACAGGATGGGCAGGGAT
>DCIF01000132.1:35124-35456 GCA_002315795.1 Bacteroidales bacterium UBA1733 | reverse complement strand
TCCATGCAAGACTCGACCATACCCGCTGGCGTATCACCATAGCGGCTCATGATGCGGTCGGAAAGCGAGCCGTGATTGACACCAATTCGGACGGCCGTCTTGTGCTCCTTACAGATATTGAGGAACGGAACCAGACGGGCACGGATCTTTTGTATCTCCTGTGCATACTCCTCATCGGTATATTCGAGTTTCTTGAAAGTACGACCCGGATCTACATAGTTTCCCGGATTGATACGCACCTTTTCGACGATGCCGGCAGCCACATCGGCCACAGCAGCATTGAAATGGATATCGGCCACAAGCGGCACCTGATAGCCGTCGCGATGAATACC
>DCIF01000132.1:34906-35070 GCA_002315795.1 Bacteroidales bacterium UBA1733 | reverse complement strand
TCGGCACCCGCATCGACAATACGCTCAATCTGGGCGACACTACCCTCTATGTCATTGGTATTGGTGTTGGTCATAGACTGTATGCGGATGGGGTTCTCACCACCTATCACGACATCTTTGACACGACATTCGGATGATTTTCTGCGAAAATACATTGGAAGGGA
>DCIF01000132.1:23656-34851 GCA_002315795.1 Bacteroidales bacterium UBA1733 | reverse complement strand
AGGGAGATTAAGGGAGATTAAGGGACTTTAGTATCGGTGGTTAAGAAACGTGAAGCTGGTTCTATCGTCCCTTAAATTCCCTTAATGTCCCTTATAATCTCTTCAGAACCCTTAGTTACATTTGTACTCGTATTTCAACTCTGCCAGTTCGGCATTAGCCTTGACAATCTTCTGTGCGAGATTCTTCTTATATACGACAAACTTCTCGGCCAAAGCAGAATCACCGACAGAGAGAATCTGTACGGCAAGAATACCTGCATTCATAGCGCCATTGAGCGCAACGGTAGCAACAGGGATTCCTGGAGGCATCTGGATCATGGCAAGCATTGCATCAAGACCTTCGAGACTGCCTGTGAGAGGTACACCAATGACCGGGAGTGGAGTCATAGCGGCAACGACACCGGCCAAGTGAGCTGCCATACCAGCGCCAGCAATGATTACCTTGATGCCACGGGCTGCTGCACCATTGGCAAACTCTTCGACCTCCTTAGGAGTGCGATGAGCAGAGAGTGCATGCATCTCAAAAGGGATCTGGAACTCATTGAGAAGATCTGCAGCTTTCTTCATGACCGAAAGGTCACTGGTGCTGCCCATGATGATAGAAACAATTGGAGTCATATCTGTTTTATGTTGAATGTTAATAGTTTATGTCAGGATCAGGCGAAGATAGCGATGGCAAGAAGCATGCTCACCACACCAAGGAGCGAACCTGCCGCTACCTGTGCCAGCGTGTGTCGGCCTAAATAGATGCGCGAGCTGCAAACCATACCGACGATGATGATAGAAGCCAATCCTATCCAGAGTGGCATGGAAAGAGGGAACCAGAAATAAAGGATCAGGAACGTCGTTGCGCCTGCCATATCGGCCGAAGCATGCGCCGAAATCTTCCACCAGAAGCTGATTACCCAAGCCACAAAAGTCAGGATGACACTACCCCAATAGATGGCCAGTACCCACCGTGGCATGAAGCCATTGTGGTAAAGGGCAAAGAGGTTCATGGAATAGCAAATGAAATTGACCAGAAATGGCAAAGCTCGGTCTCGACGGTCGCGTAAAGCCCAGTGACCCACAAGATGAAAGACGTGCATCAGCGTGATGGCAATGACCGGCATCAGCAGTGTATAGAAGAACACCTCTCCCACAAAGAAGAGTTTGATCTGTGTGGGATAGATAGCAAGAGGCGTAAAGATGCTGATAACGATAGCAGCTATCGTCAGGATCAGTAACGGATGGAAACAGTTACTGATGGCCTGCACGAGGGTTTGATAGGGTTTCTTGGGTGCTGAGAATTGAGCATTCTGCTCTTCTCTTATCTGATTTATTTGATTCTGATCCATTAAAAATAAGGGATATTAAGGGATATTTGGGGATATTAAGGGATATTTGGGGATGTTAGGGATGTTGGGGATATTAAGGGATTTTTAGGGATATTTGGGGATATTAAGGGACGAATGTTATGTTTCGAGATATGTTTTTACGAAAGCAAAACAGTAAAGGTGCTTGGAGATTGCTGAAACTATCGTCTCTTAAAATCCCTTAAGATCCCTTCTATTCCCTTAAGATCCCTTCTGTTCTATTCATCATAACTCCTTTCTCATCCTTGCCACCGGGAATCCAAGTTTCTCGCGATATTTCATCACAGTGCGTCGAGCTATCGGGAATCCCTGTTCCTTGAGGATGGCGGCCAGTTTCTCGTCGGTAAGTGGAGCCTGTTTGTCTTCCTGAACGATGATCTCTCGGAGAGCTTCCATCACAGCTACATTGCTTACCAGATTGTCTTCAGTATCAGCGATGGCCGTAGAGAAGAGTTCCTTGATCGAGATAATGCCGAAATCGGTATCTACATATTTACTGTTTGAGACGCGACTGATGGTAGAGATATCATAGCCACACTTATCGGCCACATCCTGCAGAACCATAGGACGAAGAGTCTCAATCTGTCCTGTGAGGAAATAGGCGCGTTGCATCTGCACGATCGTCTGCATGACCTGTATCAGTGTGATGCGACGCTGACGAAGTGCATCGATGAAGAGTGAGCCAGAGCGGATGTTCTCCTTGAGGAGCTGAACGGCCTGCTTCTCCTCTTCGATGGCACCGCTATGCGAAGTGGGGTCTTTTCGCTGGAGTTTCTGCTGCAGTTCATCGAGCAAACGCTCCTGATCTTCACTGATATGCACTTCTGGCAGATGACCGTCATTGAGAGTGACCACCAGGGTTCCGTCTTCATTGCGCACAATAAAATCGGGACGGACCTGCGAGACACGTTCTACGGAGCTCTTGGCTCCGGAAGACTTCATGTTGCCAGGTTTCGGATTGAGGTGACGGATCACACGAATGGCATCGACCAGTGTATAGCGATTCACACCGAAGCCCTCCTGAAGTCGGTCATAATGTTTCTGGGTCAGATCTTCAAAAGCCTGATCGACAATAGCATAGGCAAGACGTGTGGCAGCCGTAGCTTTACGGTCGAGCAACTGAAGCATCAGACACTCACGCAGGTTACGGGCACCAATGCCAGAGGGTTCGAGCTCTTCTTGCACAATCTCTACCAGTACAGCTTCAAGGTCTTCTTCTGTGGTCGGATGATTCTGCGTGAATTCCAGATCATCGACCAGTTCGGAGAGTGACCGGTGCAGATAACCGTCATCATCAATACTATCTATAATATAATTGGCCAGATAACGCTCTTCATCAGTGATATCGAGCACTGCAATCTGGTCTTTCAGATCTTCACGGAAGGTTTCTTCGCTGACGGCAGACGAACCCGGATTGAAGTCATCATCCTCAGATCTGGCATGGCCAATGCGGTCACTCGGGCTGTCATCATCATATTCGAAGAAAGAATCTTCGTCTTTGGCCGAATCCTGCCGCTGTGGTTCAGGCTCATCTAACTGGTTGTCATTGCCAGTCATCTCTTCGTCACTGGCAGGAAGACCGTCTATATCTTCAGAAGGATGATCGATAGAGGATTCTCTGGCATCGGAAGTCTCGAGTGTAAAATTCTTCTCAATCTCCTCATTGATAAGCTGCAGCAAGTCGTCGGAGGTGGATTCAACCATCTTCGACAACAGCATCTGGGACGGAGCCTGACGCAACTGCTGTTTTTGAGTGATTATCTGAGCCATTTATTTCTTTTCAAATTGAGCAACACCCAACAATCGGTCGTAACGTGCACCAATCGGTCGGTAATAGACATAGACTTCGTACTGATTGTTGGTTTCATAATAATTGCCTTCAACGATTGAGGGGGTCAACGTGCCATCTGCTTTCTTCACCAGATACTGATAGTTGTAATGACCTTGTTTCAGCTGAACCATAGCAGTATAACACTGACGCTCAAGATCGTAGGTCATGCGATAGCCATCGGTAGTCTCTCCATAAGTAAAGTCACCCGTCAGATAGATGCCTCCATTTCCCTTTGGAGGCATGGCACCAGACAGACAGAACTCTGCAAAGAAATACTCACTTTCTGTGGCTACATCGTCCACACGAAGTGCGTGCACCAGATAGCGTCCGTGCTGGTCCTGGTCATAGCGGAAAAAACCGCCAGTACGTGCCAGATCAGGAATCAGTGACACATGATAATCAGGAGCATGATAAGTCACATGATCGACACCGAATGTAGCATAGCGGTAATCGGTAAATTCAAAGCGTCGGAAAGTATTTCCTGCTTCGAAGATAAGTGGTGACTGATGTTCATAGACAGCTTTGCCTGACTCCATGCGCGAAGGAGCGCTCAACGTGCGACGAGTGTCCTGCCTACGGTTCTGAGTCACGACCAACTGCAGGTCATGAGCCGCATCGAGATAAGGCAACTGTGTCTGACTCCAGGTGCATTGTAGCGTAAGTTGCTGATGTTCGGCCAAATAATCTATATCTGTACTGGCACTGACATTGCCCGACACAAAAGCCAACTGCTCACTGACACTGAAGGTAGCAATGGCGAGTGGTGTCTCAGGATCTCCTTCTTCGTGAAAGACCACCGCATAGTTGCCACTGACCTGAAGACGAACTGTCTCGTTAGGGAACTGAACACTATAGTGAAAGTAATTGGTGAAGGTGTTAAACGACGGCTGTACACCATCGACCTTCACCGGCATGAAGCCATCGACATAGTCCAATTCAGAGAGATGATCCTGCCGCCACTGAGCATCACAATGTACGATGCTGTATTCAATGTATTTCTCTTCGTTGGCGAGATAGTCAAAACTGATCTCCAAACTGGTATTCTGACTGTTGTCAATGACCGGCAAAAGCATGAAATCATCGTCAACAATCGTCCTGAGCGTCTTAACGTGCGAATCGATAGGGTGAGTATAGAAAATGTCACTCTGTTGTGCTTGCAAAGCCAGAGGCCAAGCAAGCAACAACAAAGCAAAACTTATCAGTCTGCCGAAGTAAGCAAAAATGACATTCCTCATTTCTCACTCCTCATTCCACACAGTTTCTTACATCACTCCACGCTCACGCAACTTCTGCTGCCAGCGCCAAGCATTGGCCAGCGTTGTAGCAAGAGGCTGAGTAGCCTTCCAGCCGAGAACCTCATTGGCACGAGATGGATTGCCCCAGATCTTTTCGATATCGCCTTCACGACGACCCACAATCTTATAAGGGACCTTCACACCTGTAGCCTCCATGAAGGTATTCACCAACTCAAGGACACTGACACCATTGCCGGTACCAAGGTTGAAATACTCGATCTTCTCGGCCGACTTACCCTCAACCATGCGATTCAACGAACAGACGTGAGCCTTGGCCAAATCGATGACGTCAATATAGTCGCGGATACAAGAGCCGTCTGGTGTATCATAATCATCGCCGAAGACACTGAGTTCCTTACGGATACCCATAGCCGTCTGGCAAACGTATGGCAGGAGGTTGTTAGGCACACCACGAGGCAACTCGCCAATCTCTGCAGTTGGATGTGCACCAACCGGATTGAAGTAACGGAGGATGATGGCATTGAAATCGACTCCTGTATGCAGGTAGTCCTGAATGATCTCCTCTGCAATCTGCTTGGTGTTGCCATAAGGCGAAGTGGCAGGCTTGATAGGAGCATTCTCATCAACCGGACTCTGATCAGGCTCACCATAGACGGTACATGAAGAGCTGAACACAAAGCCTTTAAGGTGAAAATCCTGAGCAGCTTCGAGCATGTTCATCAACGAAGAGAGATTATTGCGATAGTAGAGCAAAGGTTTCTGTACGCTCTCTCCTACTGCCTTGCTGGCAGCAAAGTGGATGACACCGGCAATGGGACCTTCCTGTTGGAAAGCCTGATAGACAGCTCCCTTGTCGGTACAGTCAATCTGATGAAAAGAGGGACGCTTGCCGGTAATACGTTCAATACCGTCGATCACAGAAGCTTCACTGTTAGAGAGATTGTCGAAGATGACAACATCGTAACCAGCATTCTGAAGTTCGACACATGTGTGGCTGCCAATGAATCCGCAGCCGCCTGTCAATACAATTTTATTAGCCATGATATGATGAATAATTAGTTTCCTAAATACGCGGCAAAGGTAGCAAAAAAAATCGTAACAAAAAAACATTTGTATTGCTTTTTTTCGATTGTATAAGTTTTTTACTTTTTTTTGACTAAAACCACAAACAATAAAACTCATACGCGTGCGTTAATAGTTAAGAAATTTTTCGCTCGCGAAAGAAATGCGGATATTTAAGTCAAATACGAAGCTCTCAGCACTCCTCATCGGAGTCCTGATGTTCGGAAGCATTGCACGTGCAGATGCTCCCGTAGAGCGTCGTACGCTTGAGCCAAAACCAGAGAATATCCGCACGGTCATTGAGTACGACTGGAAGAACAACCGTTACCTGATGAAGACGCTGATTGGCGAGAAGCTGTTTGGTATCCCTATTCCGATGACGCAACAGGAATACATGACCTACACCGAGAAGCAACAGCGTGCAAACTACTTCTTCGACCAGTATCATAAGCTGGTAGAGGAAGAGGAAGGAAAACCCGCCTTTGACCTGCTGGATATGCAGTTCTCCTTAGGTCCTGCCGAGAAGCTGTTCGGTCCTGGCGGCATTCGCGTCAAGACCCAAGGTTCAGCGTCGATCAGCATGGGTATGAAGCACAACTTCGTAGATAACCCTACCCTATCAGAACAAGCCAGAGATCAGTGGACCTTCGACTTCAAAGAAGATGTGCAGCTCAATATGAAAGCCACCATCGGATCGAAGATGAGCTTCGGCCTGAACTATAATACAGGTGCGACGTTCGACTTTGATGCTTCACAGTTCAAGCTGGCTTTTGCAGGCGAAGAAGATGATATTATCCAGAATCTGGAAGCCGGTAATGTGTCGATGACGACGGGTAATTCGCTCATACATGGCGGTTCCTCACTCTTTGGCATCAAGACACAGCTCAAATTCGGCAAACTGAATATCACAGCGTTGCTGGCCAAGCAGGAATCTACGAGCAAGACCGTGAGCAGCCGTGGTGGTGTGACCAAACGGAACTATGAGCTTCTGCCGACTGATTATGAGGAGAACCGCCACTATTTCCTCGGTCATTTCTTCCATGATACCTACGACCAGAACATGTCGCGTCTGCCACTCATCTCTTCTGGCATCGAGATCACACGCATTGAAGTGTGGATGACCAACAAACGCGCGAGCTATGAGAATGCACGAAATCTGTTGGCATTCACCGATCTGGGAGAAGGTTCACAGGAGAACATGCAGTCAACCGCTTACTATAAAGGCAACGAGGGTGCTTCCCCTGCTAACAATGCGAACTCACTCTACCAGAGTCTGACTCAGTCGGCTGCATTGCGTCATATTGAGCAGGCAACAACGGGCATGGAGGCCTTTGATCCTTCGATGAAGAGCGGACGCGACTTTGAGAAGATTGAATCTGCCCGATTGCTGTCTTCTTCAGAATATTCTTTCAATAAAGCATTAGGTTACATCTCTTTGCGAAGCAAGATTGATGATGACTGCACGCTGGCAGTGGCTTTCCAATATACCAAAGGCGGTCAGACTTATCAGGTAGGCGAATTTGCCAGCGACAATGCAGAAGATGCCACTCGCACACTTTTTGTCAAGCTGCTGAAAAGTACCACGGGTGATCCGAAGAACAAACTCTGGGATCTGATGATGAAAAACATCTATTCTCTGGGAGTCAGCTCTCTGCAGAAGAACAACTTCACGATGCAGATACAGTACCTCAACGACAGTGTGGGTACTTATACCAACTATATCAATGCCGATCCGATCAAGAATCAACTGTTGATCAAGGTGATGAATCTGGATCAGTTGAACCAGAATCAGGAGCGTCATAGCGATGGTCAGTTCGACTGGGTAGAGGGCTACACGGTCAATGCTTCAGGTGGACGTATCATCTTCCCGGTCGTCGAACCTTTTGGCAGTCATCTGGAGAAGGTTTTCGGCAAGGGATCTGCTGAAGCCGAACGGTATTGCTATCCTGAACTGTACTCGATGACACTTACAGAAGCCGAACAGGTAGCCGAACACAATAAGTTCCGAATGAAAGGCGAGTACAGTGCCAGCAGTGGTGCAGAAATCAGCTTAGGTGCGATGAACGTTGCCCGAGGGTCGGTACGTGTTACGGCTGGTGGCACAACGCTTGTCGAAGGTTCTGACTACTCTGTGGATTATACCATGGGTATCGTCACCATCCTCAATCAGAGTATCATTGACAGTGGTACGAGTGTGAGTGTCAGCCTCGAAGATCAGTCGGAGTATTCGCTCCAGCGCAAGACCATGATGGGACTCGACATGCAGTATGACTGGTCAAAAGACCTGAAGTTTGGTGCCACCGTCATCAACCTGCATGAGACACCACTCACAACCAAAGTGTCGATGACCGAAATTCCGATCAACAACACCATCTATGGTTTCAACTTCAAGTGGAACAAGGACTTCATGTGGCTTACCAACGCCATAGGAACGATTCCCTGGATCAAGGCAACCGCACCCTCGAACTTCAGCATCGAAGGCGAGTTCGCGCATCTGGTGGCTGGCCACAGCTCAGACATCGGAAGCAATGGCTCTATCTATCTTGATGACTTTGAGAGCTCAGAATCATCGAAGGATCTGGCCGTTCCTTCTCTCTGGCAATTGGCCAGTACCCCTGTCAGTATCCTGGGTAGAAAAGTGGGTGGCAGCCAGCTGACAACCGACTATAACGCTTACCGAGCTCACTTGGCCTGGTATCGCATTGACCGTCTGTTCACTTCTCAGACAAGCAACCTCACTCCTACTCATATCAAGAATGACGACAAGCAGCTCAGTGACCATCGTGTGCGACAGGTCAACTTCGACGAGATCTATCCGAATAAGGAACTGGAGTATGGTGCTACAGGTATTCTTGACATCCTGAACCTGGCTTACTACCCATCGAAACGTGGTTCTTATAATGTCAGTGCCAGCCGAATAGACCGTCAAGGCAACCTCATGGATCCGGAGAAAAACTGGGGAGGACTGATGCGATCTATGGATGTCACCAACTTTGAGTCGGCCAACTATGAGTATGTGGAGTTCTGGCTCATGGATCCTTTCATCGAGATTGAGAACGATTCGACCTGGAAACCGAATGACGAAGGAAAGCTGGTGCTGCAACTCGGAGAAGTGTCTGAAGACATCCTGAAAGATGGCTACAAATCGTTCGAAAATGGTATTGACGTCAACGGAGATCTCTCTGCCATCAAGGAGACCATCTGGGGACGTGTCAGCACCCGAACAAGTACCGTCTATGCTTTCGACAATTCTTCTGCTTCTCACAAGGCACAAGACGTGGGTCTGAATGGCCTCAGCACAGACGAAGAGAAGCAGTTCGGCACTTATCGCAATTACGTCGATACATTGAAGCAGAAGGTCGAAGCGCCTGTGCTCGATAAATGGAAAGACGATCCATTCTCTCCGTTAAATGATCCTGCTGGCGATAACTACCGCTACTTCCGCAGCAATAAATGGGACGAGATCTCGGCCTCTATCCTCCAGCGATACATGTATATCAATGGTACGGAAGGCAACTCTCCAAGTTCGAGTGACAGTGACGAGTCTTACAGTACAGCTTACAAGAGTACTCCGGATGTTGAGGATATCAATGTAGACAACACGCTGAACGAGTATGAGCGATACTTTGAGTATGACATAGAGATGCAACGAGGACACATGAATGTGGCTGAGAATCCATATATCGCAGACGTCAGCAACCGAACGATCACCACACGTGATGGCCAGCGACGTGAAGTGAAATGGTACCTCTTCCGTGTGCCTTTGCGTCAGAACTATACCACGGTTGGTAATATCTCCAACTTTAAGAGTATCCGTTTCATGCGTATGCTGATGACGGGTTGGAAGAATGATCAGGTGCTTCGTTTCGCCACCCTTGATCTGGTACGCTCAGACTGGAGAGCTTACAAGGGAGATCTGACCGAACGTGGTTACACTCAGAGCAGTAACGCTTCGCTCAGCACCAGTACGGTCAACATTGAGGAACATTCAGGTTCGACACCAGTCAACTATGTGCTTCCTCCTGGTATCTCACGTATTGTCACTCCTGGAACGAACTCCGTGCAGCAGAACGAACAGGCGTTGAGTCTGCGTATTCAAGATCTTTCGCCACATGATGCATTGGCCGTCTATAAGAATTCTGGCGTAGATCTGCGTCAGTACGAGAACCTGCAGCTGTTTGCTCATGCGCATGCCAATGAGGGCGAAACACAGTTGCATGATAACGATCTGGCCATCTTCCTGCGTATAGGAAGCGACTACAAAGATAATTATTATGAGTATGAGGTGCCACTGCATCTCACACCGCATCAGACCTATAATAACAACTCTCCTTCTGACCGTAAGAAAGTATGGCCAGAGGAGAACATGATCAACGTCAAACTCTCAAAGTTCACTTCCCTGAAGCGCGAACGCAATACGCTCAAGCAACAGGGACAGGAAGGTGTGAGCTTCAATCAGCCCTATACGATCTTTGATAAGGACAATCATTCCAATCGCATCACGGTAGTCGGTAATCCGTCGCTTGGCGAATGTACCGTCATTATGATTGGCGTGCGCAATGTGGGTCGCTCAGATCAGTCTGGTACGGTCTGGGTTAACGAACTCCGCACAGACGGTATGGACGAGAGTGGAGGTTGGGCAGCTCGAGGCAATGCTACCTTGCGCGTAAGTGACCTTGCTACCATCAATGGTTCAGGCAGTTACACCTCAGTAGGTTGGGGAAGTGTTGAACAATCAACTGCCAACCGTGCGTTGGAAGAGAACTACGAATATGCGATCTCCGGACAGACAGATGTCGGCCGCTGGTTACCTTCGCAACTCAAGTTGTCTGCACCATTATATTACAGTTATTCCAAGCAGGTACAGACTCCGAAATATGATCCATATAATGAGGATCTGACTGTCGATGAGACGCTCGATACATATTCGGCTGAGCGACAGAAAGACTCTATCCGTGCGCTGGTACAAACCGTGAGTGAAACCAGTTCAATGTCACTCTCTGGCATGAAGTTCGATGTCAAATCGAAACATCCTATGCCATGGGATCCTTCGAACGTCGTGATGAGCTACAGCCAGAACCGCCAAAAGTCGCATAATCCGACGACCGAGTACGAGCACAACGACAGTTATCGTGGTGCCATCAACTACAACTGGAGTCCGTACTTCAAACCTCTGAAGTTCTTCCCTGCCGGGAACAGCAAAAAACAGAACGACAAGTCAGCAAACCAGCAAAACAACAATAGAAACAACAGCAATAGCAAGTCACCTTTCAAGAAACTGAAAGACGATATGCAGTTGAATTGGTTGCCGAACAATATCTCACTGGGATTGCAGGTCAACCGAACATACTTCGAGGAGCAACTCCGTAACATTGAGGCTACTGAGACCGATTTTACGATGCCAGTGAGCTACACCAAGACATTCACCATGCTTCGTCAGACCAACATCTCCTGGGATCTGACGAAGAATATCAAATTCAATTTCCAGTCGGCCACCAACTCACGCATTGACGAACCGGATGTTCCAGTCAACAAGTACCTCTACCCTGACGAGTACGAGCGTTGGCGTGATACCATCTGGACACAGATCTGGAAGTTAGGTACGCCTGTAGATTACAACCAGACGTTTGATGCATCGTGGAACATTCCGCTGAATAAGATCACTTATACCGACTGGATCACTTCTTCGGT
>DCIF01000132.1:21313-23575 GCA_002315795.1 Bacteroidales bacterium UBA1733 | reverse complement strand
CATCCAGAACAACGCACAGCTGCAGTTTGATGGCCGCTTCAATCTGGAGACTCTGTATAACAAGTCGAAGTTCCTTAAAAAAGTGAACGATAAGTTCAAGACGAAACGAGCCACAGCAAATACTACGAAACGCAACAACACGAACAAGGCTCAGCGTGAATTCAAGAAAGAAGTCACGCTCACAGGTCAGGACAGTACTTATACATTGCGTCATGGTCTGAACACACGTCGGCTGATCGTGACTGTCAAAGATGCTGACAAAGATCGGATCTATGCGATGAAGATCAAGAAAGTAGATGCCAACACGATCAGTTTCCAGAGCACGGATAGCGTACGACTCAGCATCACCGTAAAAGCCGACAAGCCATTCGACGATGAAGGCTGGTATAAGGGACTGCAGGTTACTTCGCGTATCCTGATGATGGTTCGTTCTGTTCAAATGGGATATAAGCAGACGCGTGACACTTATTTACCCTATTTCCAGTCAGATATCGGAGATTTCTATGGACAAGGCAACAGCGAGAGCGGATTGGTGCCAGGTCTTGGTTTTGCCTTCGGTTTTGAGGGTGGAGAGTCGTTCACACGCAAAGCACAGGCCAATCACTGGCTCATCATGAACGATTCGCTCACTTCTCCTGCGGTCTATAACCTGACGAAAGACCTCTCCTATTCTGCTACCCTCGAACCCTGGACCGGTTTGAAGGTAACACTCACCGGCACCTGGAAGAACAACCAGCAGGAGTCACACCAGTTCATGTCTTCAGGATTACCGATCCAGCGCAGTGGCTCTTTCCAGATGACCACCATTGCCATCGGTTCTTCATTTGGCGGACACGATGCTGGCGACAGCTATTCGAGCAAGGTATTTGATGAGTTCATAGCCAACCGACAGGTTATCTACGACCGTCTCCTGTCCCGTTATGAAGGTACGAAATACCCTACCGGTGGCTTTATGAAAACCATCGAAAAGGGTGATATGCTGGCCGGACAACCCTACAACAAAAACCTTGGAGCTTCACGCATCAACACCAGCGATGTGCTCGTACCCGCTTTCTTCGCAGCTTATGTGGGTGGAGATGCAAGTTCTGTGAGTCTGGATCCTATCCCGTCGATGTGGAAACTTCTACCTAACTGGCGCATCACCTACGATGGCTTGCTGCAGCTGTTCCCCAAGCTCACCAAATGGCTCAAGAGCCTGCAGTTAAGTCACGCATACAACTGTACGTATGCCATTGGTAACTATCAGTCATACACCAACTTCCTGACCAACGAGCAAGGACTTGGCTTTGTGCTCGATGTTGCCAATGACTGTCCGGTTCCTTCTTCGGAATTTGACATCGGAACCGTCACTCTCAACGAGAGTTTCCAGCCATTGATCGGGTTGAATGCTACACTCAACAACGGACTTTCTCTGAAGAGTGAATACGCACATATCCGCTCGGTGAGTCTGGCTATGTCAAGCGCACAGATCACTGAGAATGTCTCAAAGAACTTCACCCTCGGCATGGGTTATAAGATTGCAGATTTTAATACGAAGATCGGTCTCAAGAGCGGCAAACAGAAAGACGTGAAGCATGATCTGAATATGAAGTTCGACATCACACATAAGTCACAGATGTCACTTCTTCGCAAGATCAACGATGCTTTCTCGCAAGCTACCAGTGGCAACTCGGCATGGACCTTCAAGTTCTCGGCCGACTATCAGCTTTCCAAGGCTTTGCAGTTCAAGCTCTATTATGACCGACAGGTGAATACGCCACTCATCTCTACGAGCTATCCTACTGTCAACAGCGACTTCGGCATGACGTTGTCGTTCTCATTGACACGATAACGCACGATAATTATGTTGTAGAACATATTATCTGAATCTTTTTGTCAAGAATTGTAAAAAAATGTCCTCGCTTAGGCGCGCGTAATCAGTTTTTTATTATATTTGCACCCGTGAATATCTAATATCAACCGTTTCATTATAATTTTTAATATGGCAAACGTTCCATTTAAGTATGCTCCTATGTTCCAGAAGGGCAAGGACACCACTGAGTACTATCTCCTCACCAAGGAGGGCGTATCAGTCAGCGAATTCGAAGGACATAAGATCCTCAAAGTTACTCCTGAGGCTTTGACCAAGTTGGCTCAGCAGTGTTTCCATGACGTTGAGTTCATGCTCCGTCGCGAACATAATGAGCAGGTGGCTAAGATTCTCCGCGATCCTGAAGCTACTGAGAATGATAAATATGTAGCACTCCAGTTCCTCCGCAATGC
>DCIF01000132.1:0-21226 GCA_002315795.1 Bacteroidales bacterium UBA1733 | reverse complement strand
CAGCAGGTCTGGACCGGTTTCGAGGACGAAGAGGCTCTCTCTCTCGGTGTATATAACACTTATACACAAGACAATCTCCGCTATTCGCAGAATGCACCTCTCAACATGTACGACGAGGTGAATACCAAGTGTAACCTCCCAGCTCAGATCGACATCGAGGCTACTGAGGGTGCTGAGTATAAGTTTATCTGCGTAGCTAAGGGTGGTGGCTCGGCTAACAAGACCTACTTCTACCCTATGACCAAGGCACTCATCCAGAATGAGAACACGCTACTTCCTTGGCTCGTTGAGGAAATCAAGCACTTCGGTACAGCTGCTTGTCCTCCATATCACATCTGTGTAGTTATCGGTGGTACTTCGGCTGAGAAGAACCTTCTCACCGTAAAACTCGGTTCTATCAAGTATTACGATGGTCTGCCAACGACAGGTGACGAGACCGGTCGCGCTTTCCGCGATATCGACCTCGAGGAGAAGCTCCTTAAGAAGGTTTATGAGATTGGACTTGGCGCTCAGTTCGGTGGTAAGTATCTGGCTCACGATATCCGCGTCATCCGTCTGCCACGCCACGGTGCTTCTCTCCCTGTTGGTATGGGTGTGAGCTGCTCTGCAGACCGTAATATCAAGGCTAAGATCAACGAGGATGGTATCTGGATTGAGAAGATGGATGCAAATCCAACCGAACTCATCCCAGAGGAACTCCGTCAGCCAGGCGAAGGCGGTAAGGGCATTGAGATCGACCTCAACCAGGGTATCGACGCTGTTCGCAAGGAGCTCTCTAAGTATCCTGTTTCTACACGCGTTAACCTCAAGGGTACGATCATCGTGGCTCGTGACATCGCTCACGCTAAGCTCAAGGCTCGTCTCGATGCCGGTGAGGGTATGCCACAGTACTTCAAGGATTATCCTGTACTCTACGCAGGTCCAGCTAAGACACCAGAAGGTTATCCATGTGGTTCGATGGGACCAACTACTGCAGGTCGTATGGATCCATACGTTGACGAGTTCCAGGCCAATGGCGGCAGCCTCGTAATGATTGCTAAGGGTAATCGTGCTCAGTGTGTTACCGATGCTTGTAAGAAGCACGGTGGCTTCTACCTCGGCACCATCGGTGGCGTAGCTGCAGTCCTCTCACAGACTTCTATCAAGAGCATCGAGTGCGTAGAGTTCCCAGAGCTCGGTATGGAGGCTGTATGGAAGATTGACGTTGAAGACTTCCCTGCATTCATCCTCGTCGATGACAAGGGCAATGACTTCTTCAAGCAGCTCAAGCCTATGCCAAACTGCTCGATTTTGAAATAAAAGTCATTAAGTTTTTATAGACATTAGGGATTTTGGAGATTATGGGACGTCAATATCGGCTACTAAGATTTCCGAAATCCCTAATCTTTGATACAGTCACTACCGATGCGCATCGCATTATTATCTGATACTCACAGTCACTGGGACGACCGCTACGAGCAGTATTTCCGTGGCTGTGATGAAATCTGGCATGCAGGTGACATTGGCGATATAGCTGTTGCCAACCGCCTGCAGGCCATTGCTCCACTGCGTGCTGTATATGGCAACATTGACGGCACAGAGATAAGGCAACTTTATCCTGAGGTACAGCGCTTTATGTGCGAAGACGTGGAGGTACTGATGAAGCACATTGGCGGTTATCCTGGTCATTATGACCGAAGTATCCGCAACAAGCTGGAGATTAATCCGCCACAGCTCTTTATCTCCGGACACTCGCACATCCTCAAGGTGATGATGGATCACAACCTTCATTGCCTGCACATCAATCCCGGTGCTGCCGGTCTCTATGGTCAGCAGGCCGTTCGCACGCTGGTGCGTTTGATGATCGATGGCAGAGAGATCCGTGACCTTGAGGTCATCGAACTGGGCCATTCCTAATTGAAATTGAAACGTTTTCCTGATACTTGATTATGTCTCCTTCAAACAAGATTTGTCGCAACGAGCTGCTGATAATACTCGGCCTTGTGATCTGCGGTTTTATACTGCTGATACCTTTGATGTTGTTGGCCATGTTTCTCCTGTCACGATTCTCAGATCTCGACAGTCATAATCCAACAGAAGATCCGCTCGTTCTGCACTCACTGATGTGGTATCAAGCCATCTTCATCTTCTTCCTGCCTTCTTATTGGTGGTGCAAACATCGTCTGCGCCGCGAACCATTGCAGTGCTATGGCTTTCGCACGTTCGATTATCGTTGGGTCATGCTGGCCATCGTTACGGCTTTGGCTTTTGTCGTGGCCTTTGACCCAATCAACGCGGCCATCTATAACTTTCAATATCCAGAAGCACTCCAAGCCATTCTGAATCAGTCGAAAATATCGGATTATGCAATGTCAATGACCCTGATGAACCTCGATGGGTTCTGGGGAATCCTGGAGTGTGTTCTTCTGGCAAGTCTGGTTACTGGTGTGGTGGAGGAAACAATGTTCCGCGGAGCACTGCTCAAATGTTTTGGTCTGTCAACACTCAACCGACACTGGATAGCCATCATCGTTGGTGCGATCTTCAGCATCGTTCACTTTGAGTTCTTCGGTGCTCTTGACCGCTTTATTTTTGGTGTCTTTGCATGTTATTTGGTTTACTGGAGCGGCAGTATCTGGCCTTCTATCGCACTGCATGCCACCAATAATCTGGCCTGCATCATCTCGTCACAACTGTCAGAGACCGTCGATCCACTGGCGCCACAGGAACTCACCTTCCCCTGGTATGCCAGCGTGGCAGCAGTCATCGTGCTCTATTTTGTAGTGAAGAAAATGCTATCAATGAGAATTCGCACGACAATAACGCAACCAAGCATATCGTTTACGGTGTGACAGATAGGCGGTATCACCCTCATTGTGATATGCTTCACGTTCAAAAGAGAGATTACGATAGGCTTTCCGTGCGTCAAAACGATAGAGGAAAAGCTTTACCAACCATTCTGAGAGATAAAGGAACAGAAAACCGATATAAGCCAGCTCCTTATATTGTGCAGTGTGTATTGCTTCGTGGTTGAGATCTCTGAATCCCAGGTCATGACGGTACTCTTTTCGGACGAAAAGTACGCCGAAAAAGTTCATCGCCTTGAATCCTTTGAGCGGAAGAAGCTTATTATACACAATTCTGATCATCGATTTATTAGAAAGATCTTTTAGAGATCATGAATTCCGACTCCACGTTTGCAAAGTAGGAATCCGAGGTCATGAATATCAACACATCCGCGGATGTGTTGATATTTTTGTTCTCCGAAACCGGTTTTTGAAATCATTTTCCGGTTTCACACCTCTCCGATTCCGGTTTACGAAACAAGAAACTGGCTTCATTCATAAAAGAAGGTACTTCCCGCAAAAGAGAAGTACCTTCATTCGTTTACTTAAAGAATTTCGTCTAGAAGCTTATAAGCAGCCTCGTTCTGAGCATCGACTTTCTCTCCGCTAACCACATCGATCTGCATTACAGGAGCAATCGCAGCACCGGTGATAGAACTCCATGCAGGAAGACCTTCTCCATTTGGATCAAAATACTTGATGAAGTTGATGTAGTAGTTCATGAACGTATGCTGAACCTTATAGTCATCCTCATTCCATGCGAAGACGGTATTTGTGGCGAGGTTACCCATGGCGTACTCAATGTCTGCAGAGTGAACAGCACCAGCAATAGCGTTCTCTGGAGCCTCAGGAGCCGACGCAGTCGTCTCATCATCAGCGTCTTTCACACCACCGGCAAGTCCAGCTACCTTACCTTCGATAGCCATGGCTGGACGAGGATGATTGTACTTGTAGCGATATACGGGCTGACCAGTAGTCTTGTGCAGCTCAGACCACTTCCAGGTAGGGAATGCAGTGAAGAGAGCACCCTGAAGCTCGATAGCACCCCAACCAAGCACATCAGCATCAGTCTTAATACCGAAAGCATCAAAGACCTCCTGTGTGCGATTGCCAAAGCGTGCAGACATAGCTGCCTTATAGTTCTTCAAGGTAGGAGCCTGACCTGCTAAAGCCTGCATTGGATGACCCTCCATAGAATTCCAGCCAACGAGCAATGGAACCTGAGCCTGCTTTCCCTGCGCAAAGATCTCATCGACTGTTGCATCGAGGAGATAACCATCTACGAGGAAACTTGACATACCGGTTGGAGGAAGCAGCATCTGAACAGAGTCAGCAGACATAGTCAAGAGCTGTTCAATGGTATAACCAGTCTTCTCAACAAGCGCCTTACCAATCTCCTCGCCTTCTGCCAATGTGATGGCAGTAGAAGGCTTGAGCTCAGCTCCACTTGAACCCATGACACCAGCCAGATTACCACGGCTGAGTGGAGAAGCCATCAGCATCGAGGTAGAGAAAGAACCAGCAGACTCACCAACGATCGTAATGTGGTTTGGATCACCACCAAAAGCAGCAATATTGTCCTTTACCCACTGGATAGCAGCTACCTGATCAAGTGCGCCATAATTACCTGAGGTCTTGTGAGCCGAACGTGCTGTCAGTTCAGGATGTGCGAGGAATCCGAAAAGACCTTCACGATAGTTGGCCGTGATAGAGACGATACCATGGTGTGCCAGAGAATCGCCAGCATAGCGTGGCTCTGAACCAGATCCACACATAAGACCACCACCATTGAAATAAATGAGTACAGGAGCATTTTCTGCGGCTACTGGGGTCCAGATATTCAGGTAGAGACAATCCTCGCTCTTCCCTTTACCAAGGAAGTTCATATCACCAAAGAGATCTGGCTGCATAGGATCAGCACCGAACTCTGTGCACTGGCGCACGCCTTCCCAAGCCTCAACAGGTTGTGGTTCCTGCCAACGCAAGTCACCTACAGGAGGTGCTGCAAATGGAACGCCACGATAGACGACGATATCGCCTTCCTGAACACCCTCAACAACACCGGCCTGTGTCTGAGCCTGGTTGTCGGCCAACTTTGGAGCTGCAGGTGAACAGCTCAACAACAGCAGCGGAAATGCTGCTAATAGAAGTTTATTCATTTTGTATGAGAAATAAATGAAAAAAAATATATGAGTCAGAAGATTATCAGTAACAAATCATGCATCAGAACGATTATCGGTAATAGAAAGCGTACAGCCTGACTGCTTCTTGCTGCTGTAGAGCAGATGATCGGCAATCTTATAGAGCTGGTCAAAGTTGATCGTAGGATCTCCATCATAGACTGCAGCACCCATACTGATGGATGGTATATAGTCATCGACACCCTGCAGACGGATGGTGCGAACCGCATTGAAGAAATACTGCACACGATCCTCGAACTCCTTGTGCGAGCGGATGCCTCGACAGAAGATAGCGAACTCATCGCCACCGAGACGGAGCGTAATATCGTCAGGGAAGCACTCTTTCATGGTTGCGGCCAACTGCTTCAGCAGGAAATCACCATTCGCATGACCGAAATTATCATTGACGTCTTTGAACTTATCGCAGTCAAGGATGGCCAGCACACCTGGCTTATGTTTTGAGATGGCTTCTGAGATCAGGCCTTCACCTGTACTACGGTTATAGATGCCAGTCAGGCCGTCGGTCTCAGCCATGTGACGAAGGATGCGCATATTGCGTTCTACCTGTCGGCGCTCGCGCTTCTTGTTGTCATTGATCATGTAACCAAGGGTAAAGATCAGCACAATCAGACCTACGAAACCGATGTTCATCATCACCTTCGTGATACCATTGAGCTGGCTGTAAACATCGTTACTGCTACTCTCGATGAGCAGACGATAACCGGCCTTGTCAATCACATCGTAATATAGGAAGAGGTCTTCTCCAAGAGGATTGACAATCTTCTTTCCAACCGCACCTTTACGCAGGCTCTCAAGCAGTTCCTGATCAGCATCAATCCCTCGTTCCTTCAGGAAGACAGGCAGCGTCTTATGCATCGGATAACCGGTGTCAGGATGAATGACGAAGGTAAGGTCTTCCTGCATGACCATCACAAGCGAGGTCGGAAAAGGCTTGATGTTCTCTACCACCTGACGAAGATGTGAGATAGAAAGGTCACAAGCTACAACACCAATTACCTCCTTCTCCTGATTGAAGAGTGGAATACAATAGTCGATAATGATATCTCCTTCCTCTGAGAAGAAAGGTGCAGACCAACGGGCTTTTTGCTGCTTGAAGGCCTCTGAATACCATTCCTTGGAGTGGCGGAAATCGCGGATCTCACCCACCTGATAACGAACCAGCGAGTCTCCCTGATGACGTACCAGCGGACCAAAACCAAGCTTATCAGCATACTGAGGGAAGACAGAGTCCTCGAAACCAGCAACAATACCAGAGAACATCGGCGTATTGTTCAGGAAATTCTCCATCTGCAGATAGATCTCCTCTTCCGATTCCGGAATATTCAGACCATTCTGGAACACTGCCATACTGAATGCACTCAGCGCTTCCTGTGCACTGCTGAGTTCAAGGTCGATATGCAGTTTGATTTTGTCAATATCACGGTTGGTAAGTTCGTCACAGCTCTCGGTAACAAGGTTATTGACCATGTGATAAGTTGTGATATAGATCACGGCCGACAGGATGGCACAGATAGTCATGATGAGCAACGTTGACTTGAGATCTTCCCACTTGACAGAAGACATTGAAAGCAAGAAATGCTTGAGCCTGTGTGACACCTTCGTCGATTGCTTCTCCCCTTCCTCACCCGTTTCTTCAGCTGATGTTTTGAGGGTTTCTAAGGATGCTGTTTCAGCTTCATTAGTTCCCTCTTTAGCCAGAAGTTCACAGAAATCCTTTTCTGGCATCGGACGATAGAAATAGTATCCCTGGATGTAGTCACAGCCGATCTGCTTGAGGAATTCTACCTGGCGTTCGGTTTCAACACCCTCAGCCACCACTTTGGCATTGAGTTCATGGAATACCGAGACAAACTTCTCAAGCAGCAGATTGGCTTTGCGACTGGAGCCAATACGGTCAATCATCGACTTGTCTATCTTAATGATGGCAAAGTCAACATCGCGCATGGTGCCAAATGAGAACGACTGTCCGAAATCGTCGATCAGCAGCTTGACATGGTTCATCTTGAAGAAGTCGAGCACGTCATAACGGTTTTCTGCAATAGAACTCATGGCCGACTCTGTGATCTCAAAGCTGATCAGTTCCGTAGGCAGAGACTTATCCTTGATGTGGGAATATAGCTGATTGAGCAGCTCCTTATCGTTGAGGTCAACCCAGGAAAGATTGAGGTCAATAGGAACCACTGGCAAGTTATCGGCCAGTCGCTGTTTCTGCATGTCGAACACATGCTGCTCCATCATCATGTCAATGCGCGAGAGACCTCCATGACGTTCCAGAACGGGTACGAAGACACCTGGAGAGACCATGCCCTTGGTAGGAGAAATCCAGCGCACCAAAGCTTCGGCCATAATGATACGGCCTGTCTGGACATCAACGATAGGTTGGAAGAAAGGTACGAACTCGTGATTAGCGACAGCCTCTTCGAACGAATTGAGTACCTCAATGTCTGAAATATACAACTTCTGCATGTTTGGCTCGAAGACCATCCATGGCTGAATGAAAGTATCCTGTACGTAAGAAGCCGCCAGCTTGGCACGGTTGATGGCATTGACTGGTGCCTCATTCTTGTCAACGATGTGATAGATACCGCAAATACTGTGGAATGGAATCTTGAACGCATCTTCATCAAACTCCTGATGGCAAAGCTTGTGGATGGCATCATAATCAAGATTCTCATTACGCACCATGCAGACAAAGTTGTCTGAACCGAGACGACCATACGAGACCGGATGCAGTGGCGAGTAAACGATAGAAGCATACATTGAGATAAGCACCTTGTCGCCAAGAGCCTCACCATACTGTTCGTTGATCAGACGGAAATTCTGAATGTTGAAATGGACGAGAGAGAACTGCTCTGAAGAAGTGATTGTCTGGAATTTTTCATTCAGCTCATTCAGAACGCCAAAACGGTTAAGGCCTCCTGTCAGTTTGTCATGTTCGAGTGATTTGGTAATCTCTTCCTGTACAGAAAGCAGGAGTTTGGCTTCTGCATCCAGTTTTACAAAGTCAAACTGGTAGACACAATGGCGATTGTCGTCTCGGTTTTTCTGTACGACGAAAGAATAGGTATCGTGATCCAGACTTTTACGACGCAATAAGGAGAGTTCAGTGCGACGGGCAAAACGCATACGGTCTGTTTCCATTTCGAGCGACTCTACGATATTCATGCGCCAACTCTCGTAGCTGCAAGTTTGCACCGAGGTATTTGTATTCACTTTACTGGCATGAGTCAGCATAAGGCCGGTCAAGTAGATAACAAGATTATCTTCAGCGCTGATGACCACTGTAGAGAACTTGTTAAAGCGCTTGAATGCCGCCTTAATGATATCAAGGTGTGCTAATGTGAAATGGCTTTTCTCCAACAGTTCAGAGAGAAGGCACGTTTGCGTATCCGGCAAAAGATTTTTGCTATTTTCCATGAAGGTTGATGTGTCTAGACGGTGCAAATATAGTAATTATTACTATAAATCCAAAAAAATGACAAAATAAATGCCATTATCTGGGTTATTTCATCCAAATAATGGCATTAATATCTTAATATGAACAAAAAAAGTACGTTTAATCACTCAATCTCGAGTTTGGGGTCTTTGGCAATAATGTGCGACATCTTCTTCAGCTCATAACGATAGATGAGACAGGCAGAAACGAAATAAACGCCACAAAGAATCCACAGGTTACGGAATTCCCAGGCCACATCGCTCAGCGAAGCACCCGTACCCATGATCTTGACATAGCCATGCATACCGAAGGTCGATGGGAAAAGCCAGCTCAGATACTGCCAGAACATAGGTTCAGCTGCTACTGGCCATGACATACCACTCAGGAAGAGCAACGGCACAGACATGAAGATGAAAAGTAGCATGGAGTCCTCACTACGGAAGATGAAAGCAGACATCGTAATACCCAGCAGGATCACGGCCAGGATATAAGGCACGACGAAGAGCAGGAAGGTCACATAATCACCTAAAGAAAGCAGGGAGAACCAGTCGGTCACTCCGGCATACATATAGACTGCCACCAGCAGGAAGATCGGCAGATAGAAAGCCACTTTTCCTACCACGATGCAGAAAGGATTACGATACCACGGATTATCGAAAGGCACGCCAATGCCACGATTCTTCTCTCGCAGAATACCCATGGAAGTACCGATACTGAGGAACAGGAGCTGTTGGATCATCAGCATCAGAACCGCAGGAATCAGGAAGCTGGCCATACCACTCTGCGGATTGAAGAGCGGAATATAGGAATTGGTGACCGGGGCCTTCATGATCTCACTCTGTCGGTCGGTAGTCGGACGCAGATAATTGTTCACTTTGATATCCGCATTCATATCGAGCGACACATTTGAAGCAGCCAGCAAGGCAGCTTTGTAATAGAGCATACAACGCATATCGGCATAAAGGCCGATGAAAGTCTGCTTTCCGGCAGCCAGATCCTTGTCAAAAGAAGCAGGAATACGCATCACCGAATAGACTTCTTCACGGCGCATCAGCTCCTGTGCCTGTGCCAGGTCACAGCGGTAAGCCACCGTTACTTCGGCACACGCATCTACTTTACGAACGAATTCACGGCTCAGACTCGAGTGGCACTCGTCCACAATGGCCACAGGTACTTCACGCACCGTCTCGTTAGTATAGATAAAAGCGTAAAGCAGCGGATAAGCCAGCGGAACAATGATGCAGAACAGCAGGAGTCCGAAGTTATGAAACACCTGCATCAGCTCTGTGTACCAGACGTGTAAGATATTGCTTAGAAATTTCATAACTTATGCCTTATATTTTGCTTTGAGGAAGGCCTTGCGATAACGACGCATCACCACGAAAGGAATGACCATGAAGAGTAACAGCGCGAACACATGTTCCCAGACGTATGCCATAGAATAACCATTGAGTGCCTGGTTACAGTAGATCAGATAATAATGACGCAGTGGGAACAGATTGCACAAGGTCTGCATGACCGGATGCATAGCAGAGACCGGGAAGGTAAAACCTGAGAGCGACACACCTAAAATTCCCCACAACGAACAGATACTCATAGTGAAACGCATCTGTCCCATGAAGATACCGAAGAACAGGATAGCCAAGCCTTGAGACGCCATTACACCCAGCGTTCCATAGATATACATAGGCAGGATGCCGCATTGACAAGGGAACTCCAAGTACTTATAAAGATAGACATCTATGAAAAGAATAAACAGCGAATAGATGAGCGTAATAGGCAGCAGCTTGCCGGCAATAGCCGTGGTCTGCGACTCTTCGACCTCCATATAGAGCTCTCGCTGATGATTCTTCTTCCACTCCTCTCCTATCACGTAACTGGAACATAGCATAGCCAGAATGAAAAGGATACCTGGCAGGATGATATTGGAAAGATAGACCGAGTAGTTCAGATAAGGGTTTCCCAGCGGATGCTTCTCGATGACGATAGGCTGCAGGATACCCATGGCACGCTCGGTCGTCAGACCTTTACCTGTGAGTGTCTCTCGCGTCAAGGAAAGTCCCAGCAACTCGGCCGACATACGCATGTCCTTCATCAGCAGTGCACTCGGAATGAAATAGGTCTCGTTGGTATAGAATGAGACATGAGGCTGGCGACTGCTGATCGCCTCCTCGGTCGTTCCTCGTGGAATGTAGAAGAATGCATAGATCTCACCTCGCTGCATGGCATCACGCGCGTCGCTGAACGTATGAAAATGTGCCACGATGTTGGTCTGTTCCATAGCATCCATCGTTCGGATGAATGAACGGGTGACCTGCGTGTCATCTTCGTCAACAACGGCGGCTGGAAGGTCGGTAGGAAGACCCGACGACATGAGCGATGTAAAGAACAGGATACACAGCAGCGGCGCCGCGAACAGACAGAACAGCAGCAGCGGACGTCTGAAGTATTCATGAACGTCTTCAACGCAGATTCTCAGAATCTTAGACCATATATTTTTATGTCTTGGGAACATTGTTTTGTTCTATTCAACAAGTAAAAGCAACTACTAATTTATGGTTTCAGAATAACAGTCATGCCAGAGCGCATGCTATCCAGATCCTCAGCACCAACAGGCAATGCACGAACTTCGAACATCTTCAAGTCATAGCCGTCAGAGGCCTTGGTAGCCTTCCACACAGCAAAGTTACCCACATTCTTTACGCGACTGATACGAACGCGGATGGTCTTGTCATAAGCAGGCACATAAGCATCCATCTCTGTACCGACGGTGATGCCAGGGAGATAGTCTTCACGCACATTGAAGATCACTGAGATATTGCCGGTCATAGCCACATTCATGATCGGAGCACCAGAACCGACAAGTTCACCAAGCTCAGGGAAGATCTCGGTCACCTCACCATCGGCCATAGCCAGAAGCACGGTTTCGTTGATATAAGAAGTTACCTCGCTGATAGCACCCTGAGCCTGCTTTACCTTGGCACCAGCCGCATGCTTGTCTTCAATGCGAGCACCGTTGACAGCCATGTCGTACTGCGACTTAGCAGCTTTCTCAGTAGCCACCATGGCCTCATACTGCGCTTTGACCTCATCACGTTTCTGTTCAGAGACTACGCCACTCTCAAAGAGCTTGGCTACACGGTTGTAGCTCTTCTCAGCTACATCCAGGCCGGCCTTAGCCTTCTGCCACATCTCATAAGCAGCAGTAATCTGCTCTTTCTGAGCGCCATGATCAGCCTTGTCCTTCAGAGCCTGTGCAGCTTCATAGAGAGCGTTCGCCTGATCGAGCTTCGCACTTACGTCTGGAGCTTCGAGGATGGCCAGGGTATCTCCTTTGTGCACCTGATCGCCTTCCTGTACACGAATCTCGAGCACTCGACCTGGCACCTTGCTTGACACACGATAGTCTGTGGTCTCAATCTCACCCTGAATTGTTTCTGTACGATCAGGCAGACAAAGACCAACCACAATGACAATAACCATTGCTAAGAGTATGATGGCAGCAAAGATCATAGCTACCACAGATGATTTCTTCTGTTTCATATTTTTCGTTTAAGGGATATTAAGGGAATAGAAAGGATACTAAGGGATATTAAGGGATTACTTATCTGATTACTCCCATAGCACGACGCAAGTTAACTTCAGCAAGACGGCGGTCGATACGCGCTGAGATCACCGTCGATTTAGCTGAAAGCCAGGCCGTCTGAGCCATGATGACATTACTGATCGGGATGACACCCTCGTTCATTCCGAGGTTGGCATAGCGCAGATTCTCCTCAGCCTGAGCCATGGCTCGCTGTGCCGTCTCCTCACGGTTGGTAGCTTCAATGACTTTCTGCTCACACTGCGTGGTCTGCAGTTCAATCTTCTCACGCGCTTCGGCCAACTGTGTCTCTGTCATGCGTGTCTGTATCTTGGCAGCTTTGATCTTATAATGGCTCTCACCCCAATGGATCAGTGGCACATTGACCATCAGTCCTACGGTCCACATACCTTTGAATTTCTTCTCAAAACCATTATAGACAGACGGATTAGACCAGATATAGTTTGCATTCAGCGCTACCTTTGGCAGATAGTCAGAACGAACCACCTTCATCTTCTCATGGTTGACTTTCGCCAACAGACCCAGCATCTGTAGCTCAGGACGATTGTTCATCGCAGCATCGATGCACGACTCAGAGATCTCAATATTTCCAACAGGCTGTGAAAGCACATCATCGACCGGATGAATATCGGTGTTAACGTCTAATCCACAGAGCTGACAAAGCAGCATACGCGAGAGAGCCAGACCATTATCTATCTGAATCAAAGTGACATCTGCCTCATTTTTCTTCACCTTCACGCTCAGGCCATCGGCCTTAGTAGCCATACCACCTTCGATGAGTTGCTCCACATTATAGTCGAGCGTATCTATCAGGCTCTTATAGCTCAGAGCCAGTTCTTTCTTGCTCTCAAGTGAGACGATCTGCCAATAGGCCGTCTCTACCTGCACCACCAGATCCTGCATCTTCTGACTCGACTGCGCTTTGGCGATCTGCTCTGCATAACGAGTGATATTGTTGTAAGCAATGATCTTACCACCCATATAGAGAGGCTGTGTGAGCATCAGTGCGGCCGCGGTGACGTTACGCGTATCTGTGCGCAAAGCATCGACCAACCCCTGGCCTGCCTGATTCAGTGCTGGTAGCATCTGCGTCACGGCGCCACCCAACTGCTGCACGATAGGTGCCAGCTGCGGATTCTGTGCCAGGCCCTGCATGATCGGCGTAAGCTGCTCGCCGACGGTTGTACCCACATTGCTGAGGGCCGACTTCTGGTCTTCGTTAAGCAAAGAGATTTCTTTCTCGGTGCGCATGTAAGCACCCATAGCCTCCACACGTGGCAGGTAGTGCGTAAACGCTTCTTTGCGGTTGAGCGTCGATACCTGCTCATTCATCTGCGCAATGGACAGATCCTTGTTGTTGTGGATGGCAAGGTTGATGCAGCTATCCAAGCTAAGCTGAATGCTTTGAGCTATGGCACTGGCCGACACCAACATCATACCTACTGTGAATAATATTTTTCTCATTTTCTTCATTGATTTGCAATTTAGGATAAGTCTTAGAACATAAATAAGATTTACAGCGGCAAAGGTAACACCTATTTAAATAATAAAAAAGTGACATTCTTCGCTAATATTGGAGTATATTTCGCATTTCGAGCAATTTTCCCCTTAATAATGGCATTTTTCGAAAGAAAACTTGCCTATTTTTCGCATTTTTCTTATCTTTGCAGTGTCGTAAGGAACTATAGTATCGAATCTCTATGAAGCTCAATCGTATTACCATCGAGCAGCTCTGTAATCTCGGACGCACACGCGTACTCAATTACCAGGGACAGCTCATGATCTCTGACCACATTGCACAGGAATATCTTTTTGAGGAACCTTGTCGCATTGATGCCGTGGTGATCCTGGTTTGTCTGCGTGGCCGACTGGATTATGTCGTCAACCTCGAACAGAACTGTGTTTCCGAACCCTGTGTGCTGGTCAATATGCCCGAGAACATCATACAGTTCAAAGGCTCAGAGAATCTCGAAGCCTACGCCATTCTCTTTTCGCCAAAGATGCTCGAAGCTATGCCTTATGACATGATGCAGATCACGAGGAACTATCTCTCGGTGAAACACTATTTCCGTGCCACCATTCCACTTGAAGAACTCGTCCCGCTCGTACCTTTTTATAAATTAATCAAAAGAGCACTGTCACGCAACGTGCCGGAAACTGAAGATATTGTCAAAAGCCTCTTTCAGGCTTTTATCCTGAGTATTGTCAGTCTGATGCGCGATCACCACCAGCAGATACTCGAGATTGACCACACCTCCACACGTGGCAGTCGTCTGATGTTCGAGCGATTCATGGAACTGCTCACCAACTATCACCAGCAGGAGCGCACCGTGCAGTTCTACGCTGACAAGCTCTGTGTCACTCCTAAATACCTTTCTATGGCGATCAGGGAATACAGCGGCAAGAGTCCGTCAGAGTGGATCTGCGACTATGTCATCGCTGAAGCCAAGTCGCTCCTCCACTATTCACAGATGTCGGTGCAGGAGGTAACTTATCACCTGAACTTCCCCACACAGTCGGCCTTTGGTAAATTCTTCAAACAGAAGACGGGCTATTCGCCCATGCAGTATGTCAAGATGGGCATGAGCTAAACAACCGGCAAAGCGAAAAACCTTGTAACTTACTCAGTTTGTGTGATCTGGTAAGCCTCTTCCTTACCGATAATCTCAGCCACCGTAAAGAGGGTTGTCATGGTCACACCCAGCAAGCCATGCAGGGTGAGACTCTGACCCGTGAGCAGGAGGTTCGGAATAGGCGTCTTGGCACTCAGCAGGGTCATCATCGGGTTGTGATAATCCTTGCGCACACCATACGACGAACCATTAGGCGTGAGCGTGTAGTCGCGATAAGTGAGAGGCGACGAACTGAAGTGTGCCTCGACCATCGAATGCAGGTTCGGAATAAAGCGCTCCGCCAGCGCGATACATTCCTCGCAGAGACGCTCCTTCATGGCCTTATAGTCTTCACCACGATGGCCGATGGTGGTATCTTCCCACTGTGAGATCTTCTCCCAAGGCAGCGGGGTGAGGATGTCCAGGATACGCGCATCAGGGTCGTTGACCACCTGACCGTTCACGATCTCGGCATTGTCTGGCACACGGCACGAGATGAGGATACCTTGCACCGGACCATCCTCCAGGAAGTACGTCCAGACATTCGGCTGCTTGTAGATGTACTGGTTCCAGTTGAAATACTTCAGCTGACCTGGTTTGATCACGAGCGAAACCGTGTACATGCCATACGTATTCTCCAGTCGGCGAATGCGGTTCTTATAGACCTTCTTCATCTTGGTCGATTCCTTCACAAGATCTACGGTCACTGCCGGATGAGCATTACTGATGAAGGTATCTCCCTCATAGACCTCACCATTCTTACAGCGCGCAGCCACGAGCAGGCCGTCTTTCTCTATCAGTTCCTCTACCTCGGCATTGCAGACGATCTCACCGCCCATGGCCTTGTATTGATCCAGCAGACAGTTCACGATGAGATTACCATCGCCTTTCAGACGCCACGAACTCTGAATAAACGAGTTGTTGGCCTGCGCAAAGTTATAGAGTGGCAGGGTATCCTTGGCCAGTTCCATCTTGAGCGAAGAACCAGAGAGCACGTTGATAAGCAACTGATCCTGAAAGTTTTCCTGCAGATAATCGTAGGTACTCGAAGCAAAGAGCGACTGCGTAAAGAAGTCCACCTCATCGCGTGGCAGGATCGAGTCATAGAGATGACCTCCCACCTCGTCCATGATGGCACAATACTTCTTCAGGGCCTCGCGCTCCTTGGGGAACTCGCGACTCAGCGTCTCGATGAATGCTTCATGACCTTCGGCATAACGGAAGTCTCTTTCTCCGATGGTCACACGGTCAAAGCCTGCAGGGTCCAGACGGAGCCAGGGCAGGTCCATCAGACCCATATATTTAAAAGGAGCATAGAGGCAGTTGCCTGCACCGAGGCCGCCCACATAGTGCATGCCTGTATCCAGCCACTCGCCATGACGCTTATAGCTTTGCATACAGCCTCCTGGTTGCATCTGGCGCTCCAGAATCAGGCACTTCTTGCCTTTCTTGGCCAACACCAGGCCACACTGCAGGCCGCCGAGGCCTGAACCTATGATGATAATATCGTATTTCATTTTTTCTGCTTTTCTAATAAGCGGAAGAGGAACGGTTCAACAACATACGCGAACAATACAGCGGCGATCATGCCAACAAGCGTGGCAAAGCCGACACTCTGGATGGCAGGATGCACAGCGAAGTTCATCGAACCTACAGTGACTATTAAGGCCATAGCCGAGAGCAGGATAGCCGTCTTGTGATACTGCAGCAGACGCTGAGAGGCTGCCTGAGAACCGATGAGTCCGCTCATGATGAAGATCGAATAATCTACACCGATACCGAAGATAAACGTCGAGATAATGATGTTGATCAGGTTGAAGCGCAGGCCGAAGATATTCATAGCACCGAGCACGATGATCCACGAGATCACGATCGGGAGGAAACAGAGCAGTGAGTGCTTCAGGTTCCACTTAAACGAGATCAGCAGCACCAGGAGCACGAAACCCATAGAGACCCACTGTAGCACGTCGAAGTCCTTACCCAGCTGGCGAAGGGTGTCGGTAGCATAGTAGTAGGTATCGAGCACCATCAGGTTAGGCTCGTTGGCTATAGCGTCGCAGATGCGGTGATAGTCAGAATCATCACTACGCACAGAATCCACCTCACAATAGACGGTCGAGAAACAGAGATACGAACCATCGTAGGTCTGCTCCATCATTGTAGTGACATAACCCTCAGGGATGATGCCTGCATCGTAGAGCGCATCTGGCTCATAGTCACGGGTAGCCGCCTCAAAGAAAGGACCGAAAGCATCGGCATTGACACCGGCTTTAGGAGCACATTTATTTAATAACGCGCGTACATGCGCGAGGCGGTCTTCTGTCCAGTAAGCATGCCAGGCGTCAATACGCTCCTGCTGGATGCGCTGAGCGATGAAGAGTTCGCTGGTATGCGTATAATCCTTGACCAGTCCGGCTTTCTGCAGCGAGTCGAGCTTCTCAGCCATCACCGCAAAATGCTCGATGGCCTCTTCCATCGTCTCTCCGCTGGCTGCAAAATACTGATCGCGGTTACCGTTGAAGGTCTTTTCGCGAATCACATTCTCCGGCTCCTCCAGACTCTCTGGCCAGTAGCCGAGGTTGCGCATGTCTGCATCGAAGTTCGTACCTCCTACGGCATAATAGCCTATGCAGACGCTGGTCAGAACGGCAATAAGCACGAGCAACACCTTGTTGCGGTCTATCGGATATGCATTGATCTTGTCAATAATGGCGAAGGCCTTGCGATTGGTCTTGTTCTTCTCCTTATTAAAGAAAGGTGGCAGATAAGCCAGAGAGAACAGCGTTGTACCCACGATGGCGAACGATGCGAAGAGGCCGAAGTCCTGCAGCAGGTCAGTCTGTATGAAGATCAGTCCAAGGAAAGAACCAATGGTGGTGATACAGCCCATCATCACCGGTTTCACCTGGTCTTTCAACACCTGCACAGGGTCACCAACATACTTATAGTGCGTGATGACATGCAGCACGTAGCTCAGCGCCACACCCAGCACGATAGCACCGATACCCAGCGCCAGCAGCGAGAACTGTCCCTTGATGAAATACATCATCGCCAGGCCGAAAACTGTGCCAAAGAGCACAGGCAGACAGAGCAGCGGGATGGTATTCCAGTTACGGAAACAGATAAAGATGACCGCCAGCACGATAAGCAAAGACCAGAGGATGTTGTTGAAGATATCCTTCTTCAGCGTCCACGAGTTATACGCACCATTGGCCGGAGCACCATAATAACCGATCTTCACGCCAGGATGTGCAGCGGCAAAAGCCTCAATATCGTCATTCATCCACTCAAAGAGCACGGCACCATTGCCCGAATCCGTACCAGCAAAGCGCGGAGTGATGATGGCAATAGCTACGGTTGAATCTGGCACAAAGAGGTGATCATTCACCACCGAGTACGAACCACCTGCCGATGACATCAGCCCTCCCATCTGGTCGAGCAGCACATAACGCATACCGATAGGGTCCATCTGCAGCAGTTCAGGGAAGGCCTCTCCGATCAGCGAATTAGCATCCTCTCTGTTCTCCAGCAGCTGCTTCAGCACATGGGCTTCGGTGAGCAGCGTGTCAAAACCGGCATAGCATGAAGTGTCGATGTAGCAGGGCATGTGCTCTTTCATATAGTCCACAGCCTCATACATCAGGTCTTCTGTGGGTACCTGGTAGAACAGGTTGCCTATGGTGCGCTTCTCTTCCGGCAGCGCGTTGTCCTGAGCCTGCAGCGTATCGCAGAAAGCATCGATCACTTCGCACAAAGCCTCAGGACCCATGCCCTCCTTGTCCTGGAAGACAATGAACGACTTGTCCTTGATACGAAGGCTAGAGAATGCCAGCTTGATACTGCCATCCTCGTTGCGCGAAGAAGGCAGCAGACGTGCGATGTCCTCCTCCAGATAGATTTTCGTGCTATAGTAGCCGAAGAAACCCAGCAGCGCCACCATGCTCAACAGCCACACGGCCTTGTGAGTATGGAAGAACTCGTAAAGCTTTATGAAAAGATTGGTCATTGATTATTTTCCCTATTTAATAGAAAACTCTCCCTTCAACTCCATATACGACGTCTCGGCATCGGAAATCTTGCCTACCACGTTATAGGAATCTGTGCCCTCTATGCGGGCCACGCTGATGGTGATATCCACCTTCGGGCATACCTCAGGCGAAGCCACAGCGGTGAGTCGGCACTGCTTGATGGTCTTGATATACAGATCCTCGCCCGTGAGCATCTCAGCGCACTCACGGATAGTCTCTATGTTGCAGACACCCGGACAAACAGGCTTGTGTGGGAAATGTCCCTGATACACATCACAGTCTGCTTTGACCTCAACGAGATAGACAGCGTTGTTTGAGTCAATCTTCTCCTCATGGAGAACGGTATAGAATTTATCTTTCAGTAACATAGCCTTTCTCCGTTATTATTCCACAAACAGTTTCATCTGTGTATCGGCCACGAGGGTCTCACCACAGCGGGTCTCGCCCGTCATGAGTGTCACGCCATTGATCTCAGCACCCAGGTTGACCGTGGTGGTCAGCTCATCGCCGACAGCCGGACGCATATAGCAATGAAACTTCTTCACTTCACCGATATAACCCACAGGCAGCGGCTGGCCAGCCATGAGCGCCTTATGGCCCATGAACGCACTGGCCGACTGCGCGATGTGCTCAATCAGTCCAGGCTCAGCCATACGACCGTCTTCCTCAATGAAGTAGTTCTCTGGCTTCACCGTGAGGCCGGTATGTGCCGTATCACCCTCAGCGTCGTGTATCTTATCCACCATCACAATCGGGTCACGCTGGGGCATCAGCTTAAATAGTTCTTCGTTCTGATATAACATAGTTAATAAGAGGAAAACGCACCACGCACCAAGGAGGTGAGCAGTGCGAAGTAACTAATAATGATCAATTATTAATTATCAATTATTTTTGGACTTGCCAAAAATTAGAGGTGGCTCTCGATATAATCGTAAAGCTGTGCGAAAGTCTTGACAGTTGGGAGATCAGCAGCAGGGATCTTTACCTTGAAGGTATGCTCGATAACTGCTACGAGGTCAACCAAAGAGAGGCTGTCGAGCTCAAGGGTATCCTTGATGTTGGCATCATCTGCCATTACGTCCTGCTCTACCTCGAACTCCTCTGCGAGAACTTCCTTTACCTGATCGATGATTTCTGCTCGTGTCATAGTTGTTTAATATTTGTTATTGGTTTTTGTAATCCTTAATAATAAGCGTTGAGTTAGTACCGCCAAAGCCGAAGCTGTTTGAAAGGAAGCAGTCAAAGTGAGCCTCCTGTGTCTTGCCGATGACGTTGATGCAAGCAGTCTCCTCATCCGGATTCTCGAAGTTGATCGTTCCGGCAATGAAGTTATTCTTCATCATCAGGATGCTATAGATAGCCTCCGAAGCACCTGCCATCCAGCACTCGTGACCCGTCTGCGACTTGGTCGAGGTGACAGGCACCTTGTAGTCGCCAAAGACGTTGCCGATAGCCATAGCCTCACGACCGTCACCCGCATGGGTCGAAGTAGCGTGAGCGTTGACATAGCCGATCTCGTGCTTGTCGATGCCTGCACTCTTGATAGCGAGCTCGATAGAGCGCTGTGGACCAGCCACGTTTGGTGTCGAGATATGATCGCCGTTGCCGCTGAAGCCCCAACCGATGATCTCGGCAATAGGCTGAGCACCGCGAGCCAACGCATGTTCCAGACTCTCCACGATGAGGGTAGCGCCACCGCCACCAGGCACCAGACCATTGCGGTCACGGTCGAATGGGCGACTGGCCTTAGTTGGGTCCTCAATGCTGTCAGAGAATGCCTGAATACCGTCGAACGAACCCATGCACTCAGGATTGACCTCCTGTGCACCACCGGCAATGATGATATCCTGCAGACCGTCCTTAATCAGGAGATAAGCCAGACCAAGCGCATGACTGCCCGAAGCGCACGCACCCGCTGTAGTGAGGTTGATACCCTTCAGATGGAAGAGGGTAGCCAGACACTGGGTCGAGTTAGAGCACATGCTCTGGAAGATAGCGCCAGAGCCACACGCTGCCGTACTCTTGTATTCGTAAATCTTGCTTACAGCCTCGTAGGTTGACTTAGCCGTACTGTCATTACCATAGAGAAGGCCCACCTCACGCTGATCCAGATCCTCCTGGGTCAGACCGGCCTGTTCCAATGCCTGACGCGTAGCCATGTATGCATACTGAGCCTCTTCGCTCATGAACGATCTCATATTACGAGCCACCAGCTTTTTCAGATCTGGCTTCTCAACATAAGAAGTAAGTGGAGAACGGAAACCCAGCTCCTGGCGAACAGGATCAATTACAATGCCAGATTTACCGTCATAAAGAGCCTGGCGGACGGTCTCAAGGTCTGTACCCAGACAAGACCAAATGCCCATGCCAGTAATTACTACTCTATTATTCATTGTTAATCTTTTTATCTTTTTGATTTAGTACTCTGTAATAGATATAGCCAATGATTCAACTATTACAATGTGAAAATACGTTGCAAAGGTAAGAAAAAAACTTGACAAATCCCAATTTTTAGCCAAA
>DCIF01000128.1:11579-16653 GCA_002315795.1 Bacteroidales bacterium UBA1733 | reverse complement strand
TTAAAGACATCAGGATGCGCCTTCTCAATCTCGTCGAACAGGATGACCGAATATGGATGCCGACGCACACGCTCGGTCAACTGACCACCCTCATCATAACCGACATAGCCAGGAGGTGCACCAATAAGGCGGCTCACGCTATATTTCTCCATATATTCGCTCATGTCAATGCGAATGAGGCTGTCTTTGGTGCTGAACATCTCATCAGCAATCCGCTTGGCCAGATAGGTTTTCCCGACACCCGTTGGTCCTAAGAAGAGAAACGTACCGATAGGTTTCTGAGGGTCTTTCAGGCCGATACGGTTGCGCTGTATGGCACGCACGATCTTCTCAATTGCTTTGTCCTGACCGATGACGCTCTGCTGGAGGATACCCTTTAGCGCCAGCAGTTTCTGGCCTTCGCTGGCAGCCACTTTCTGTACCGGAATGCCAGTGATCTTGGCTACACACTCAGAGATCACATCTGCATCTACCACAGGGCGGTTGTGCTTCTGTTCGTTATTCCATTTCTCACGCTCTTCTTTCAGCTGGTGCTCCAGCTGACGTTGCTCGTCACGACAGGAAGCGGCTTCCTCAAACGACTGGCTGATGATGGCATCGTCCTTACGTTTTTTTACCTCCTGGATCTGGGCTTCGAGTTCGGCAAAAATGTCAGGGATATTGGCATTGTAGAGATGCATGCGTGAACCGGCTTCATCGAGAGCGTCAATGGCCTTATCTGGGAAGTTGCGGTCGGTCACATAACGGTCGGTCAATGTTACACAAGCCGTGAGTGCATCATCGGTAAATCGTACATTATGATGCTCCTCATAGCGGTCACGGATGTTCTGCAGGATGGTCAGCGTGTCTACGGCAGAAGTCGGTTCTACCAGTACTTTCTGGAATCGTCTTTCCAAAGCACCATCTTTCTCGATGGTCTTGCGGTATTCGTCGATCGTAGTCGAACCGATACATTGGATATCCCCTCGCGAAAGGGAAGGTTTGAGCATGTTGGCAGCATCCATCGAACCCTGTGCGTTGCCGGCACCCACGAGGGTATGGATCTCATCTATATATAATATGATCTCAGGGTGTTGTTGCAGTTCATTGATGACGGCTTTGAGACGTTCCTCAAACTGACCACGGTATTTGGTACCTGCTACAAGTCCGGCCATATCGAGCGACACAACACGCTTGTCGAGCAGCAGCCAGCTGACTTTCTTTTCCACGATGCGTTGTGCTAATCCTTCTACGATAGAGCTCTTGCCGACACCCGGTTCGCCAATGAGGATCGGATTATTCTTCTTCCTGCGGCTTAGAATCTGAGTGACACGCTCTATTTCATCCTGACGACCTACTACAGGATCTAACTTGCCCTCACGAGCGGCTTGTGTCAGATCGAAACCGAAACGATCCAGTGCCGGTGTGGCTGAAGCACCCTGCTGACTGCTCGGCTGGCGTGTCTGTGTTTCTTGTCTTGTCTGACTGGCCTCACTGCCGAATTCGCTTTCTTCATCTGTATCATCACCCTCAAGGCTGTCAGAGTATGTGTCCTCTGAAAACCCTTCTGTGGGTGTGTCTTCTGGTTTCTGAAGGTCAGAAAGTCCATGAGCACGCGCATTGTTCTGCTCACTCGGATCAATATTTTCGAGCTCAGCTACCTGCTTATAATACGAATTATAATCTACGTTATATTGCAAGAGGATCTGGCTGACAACAGATCGTTCATCTTTCAGCATAGCCAGAATGATGTGTTCAGGAGCTATCAGCTGCTCTTTCATCATACGGGCTTCGAGTTGTGAGAGTTTGAGCGTACGGTCGCAGTCACGCGCCAGATGCTGTTCGGCATCGTCGGCTGTATCGGTTGCGCCACCCTCATGCGAAGGTACATTGTCCCAGGAATCGCTGGTCGTATTATATATATTCTGTTCAAGACTGGCACGCAAACTATTGACGTTGACGCCTTGACGCTCCAACGCTTCAATGGCTCGACCTTGACCTGACTTCAGGATGCCGAGCATGACATGCTCTGTCTTAATAAGGGGGCTATGGAAACGGTCAGCTTCCTCCTGACTGAATTGGAGAATAGCTTGTACACGCTTATCGAATTTATTGTTCATCTAACGCAATAATATATGCCAAAATGTCTGCAAAAATAGTAAATAATTTTTGTTTTTGGCCAAAATAATCTAAAAATTAACTATTCTATGCTCCCTTTTGACACAAGTTTACAGAAAAATTGCTATTTTTGCGACATAATATCTGCGAAATTATGACAAATAAGGAGTTTTTGATAGAAGTGCAAAAATCATGCCATTTAGAGATGCCGCTATGCTTGTCGCTTTTGAGCCACCTGCAGAAGATGCTCAGCAAGGCAGCTGTAGATCAGGTACCCGTGGAAATGAATGGTTTAGGCGTCTTCTCTTCACATAAACACCCAGAATATATTAAGGAGGACGAAGAGACCGGTGCAATGACCCTTTTTCCTCCACGCATCAGCTATCGTTTGCAGTCAGAAGCCGTAGAGGGTTCAGTTGATGCATCACAGCTTTTGGCCGAGTTTTCCAAAGAATCAGAAGAAGCTACACGACCGTTTATCGAGGCGGTCGTTGTTACGGTCTTGCATTGTCTTGATCAAGGACAGGAAGTGGAGATTCCTGGTATCGGAACCTTTCAAAAGATCCATACTCACCAGTCTGATCTGAATCACTTGGATTATCTACCCTCTGAGCAGATGAAAGAACTTGTCAATGCTCCTTTCAGCTGCTTCGAACCTTTTGTGATCAGCGAAGGGAAGACGGTTGCACCACAGGCGGAAGAACCTCTAGCTGAACCCGCAGAAGAACAGGAAATAGAACCTGAAGTATTACTCAAAGAGGAAACTGAGGTTGTCCCAGAAAATGAACCTGTAATTCCCGAGGCTCCTGTTGCTCCTGTATCCGAATTACAGAAAGAAGAACCAATTAAAGATCAGAAAGAAACCCCAAAAAGAAATCCTAAAAAGGAGGAAGAATCGTCGAACAAGTTACTTTATGTTTCCTTGACTCTCATATTCGGTGCTTGCGGATTCCTGTTATGGCTGATGTTCGGTGATGATTTCCACTTCGGTGATGATAAACTGGTCGAGGCAGTCATCGTTTCTGATGAAAAGCCTTCGGTAGCTACCCCAAAGGCACCTGAACCTTCCGTTGTCCCTGAAGAGAAGGAAACTCCAAAAACTGAGGTTGAGGAAAACAAACCAGTGGAAGAGGAGAAGAAGCAGGTAGTAGAGGAGAAGAAACCTGCAGTTGAAGAAAAGAAGCCAGTGGTTGAAGAAAAGAAACAGGTAGCAGAAGTAAAGAAACCTGTAGAAACTAAGCAGACCGTAGAGAAAGCTCCAACAGAATTCCATCGATTGATGGGAGCCGATGGCAAACCCGTGGTAGTGACCTTAGCAGCAGGTGAGCGTTTGACGCTGGTTGCTCTAGAACATTTTGGCGATAAAGCCTTCTGGCCTTATGTCTTTGATGCCAATGCAGATAAACTCAAGGCTCCGAATCTTGTGCAAGCCGGCATGAAGCTTTATTTGCCCGATCCTGCTTATTATGGGATCGATGCCCATGATGAAGCTTCGCTGAGAAAAGCCAAGAACAGAGCGGCACAATTGCTCAAATAGAATATTTTGAATAAAAGACTAATATGACTACACAAGAAGAACTGAAGGCCGTCACCACCCTGTGTCGTGACATCTTCACCAAGAAAACATACGATTATGGCGCTTCCTGGCGCATCATGCGTCCAGAGTCGATCACCGATCAGATTTTTATCAAGGCGAATCGTATCCGTTCGCTTCAGATCAAGGGGGAGAGCAAAGTAGGAGAGGGCATCCAGCCAGAATTTATCGGCATTGTCAATTATGGCATCATGGGCATGATCCAGCTGAAGTATGGCCATGCTGAGGGTGTCGATATGGAGCCTGATCAGGTGGTGGCACTTTATGATGAATACATGCAGCAGACACTCACCCTTCTTGAAGCCAAGAATCATGATTATGATGAGGCATGGCGACTGATGCGTGTGAGCAGTTATGTTGATTTGATTCTGATGAAGATCCAACGCACGAAGCAGATTGAAGATCATGAGGGCAAGACCCTGATCAGTGAGGGTATCGATGCCAACTATATGGACATGGTCAACTATTCGTTGTTCGCACTTATTAAATTGGTGTGTGAGTCATGAAATATGTAGTCAGAATACTACAGTTTGTCTTTGCATTGACTTTTATTTTCAGCGGTGTAGTCAAATGCATCGATCCTATAGGTACGTCGTTGAAATTCAATGAGTATCTGCTGTATTTCGGACTTGATTCATTGACTGGCTTCACCATGGTGCTGGCATGGATTCTGAGCATTGCAGAGTTCCTCGTCGGCTTCTGTCTGATGATGGGTCGTGCCAAGCGTGTCGCTCTTTCGCTAGCCGTCTGCATGATGATGGTTTTTACGCCTTTGACATTGTGGCTTGCCTGGACAGATGCCATACAGGATTGTGGCTGTTTCGGTGATGCCATCCATTTGTCCAACTGGGAAACCTTTGGCAAGAATGTGGCGCTCGATGCTATCCTCCTGCTGCTCATCAGCTATCAGAAAAAGCTCTATACACTGGTAGGAAAAACCAATTATACGCTCTATCTCTACTGGAGTTTTGCCCTGGTGATTGTTCTTTGTTGGTTTGGAACTTTCCGTGAACCGCTGATCGATTTCCGTCCATTCCACCCAGGAGTCGATATTACCAGAGGTGTTTTGGGAAACTCTGAAGAGAATGCGCCTTCCGAAGTTACCTACACTTGTATTTATGAGCGCAATGGTGAGCGTCGGGAGTTTCCCCTTGACGAGATTCCTGATGAGTCAGAAGGGTGGGAGTTTGTTGAGACCCTGGAGCATGGTATCCCTGTGGTCGACGATCAAGATGCCGATCAGGCTGCTGCACCAAGACTTGATTTCTTTGCACGAACTACCGAAGGAGAACTCTTCACCGAGCAGTTGCTTACGAAGCCGGGGTATTCTCTGGTCCTGCTCTCTCCATCGCTCGATCATGCCGATATGCATGACGTCGATAA
>DCIF01000128.1:5843-11505 GCA_002315795.1 Bacteroidales bacterium UBA1733 | reverse complement strand
AGAGACACGACACAACTGGTCAACTGGAAGCTGAATACCGGAGCCGAGTACCCGTTCCTCTTCACAGATATGCAGATTATTGAGACTATCAGCCGTTCCAACCCTGGCATCATGTTGCTCAAGGATGGTGTTCTTTGCTGGAAGGAAAATCTCTCGACGCTCGATGTCAAACTTCTCACATCTGCCAAGTTAGATAAGCAAAGTTATGGCGAAATACAGGAAATTGATTATCAAAAACGTTTTTTTGCACTCCTGATTTTGCTTTTTGGTCCAATGCCATTATCTTTGTGCTTTGAGATTCCAAATTTCATCAAAATAATAACTAATAAACAATCCAAAAATGCGTAAGAAAATTGTAGCTGGCAACTGGAAGATGAACACCACTCTCCAGGAGGGCGTTGCTCTTGCAGAGGGTCTTAAGGAGGCTCTTGCTGGTAAGACTGTTAACTGTGATGTAGTAGTTTGTACCCCATTCATTTCTGTAGCTTCTGTAGTAAAGGCTGTTGAGGGTTCTGTAATTGGCGTAGGTGCTGAGGACTGCTCTGCACACGATAAGGGTGCTTACACAGGTGAGGTTGCTGCTAACATGGTTGCTTCTACAGGTGCTAAGTATGTAATTCTTGGTCACTCTGAGCGTCGTCAGTACCATGGCGAGAACAACGAGATTCTCGTTGCTAAGCTTCAGCAGGCTCTTGCTAATGGCCTTACCCCAATCTTCTGTGTTGGTGAGGTTAAGGAGGAGCGTGAGAATGGTACCTTCAAGGCTGTTATCGAGGGCCAGATGGAGGCTATGTACACCCTCTCTGCTGAGGACTTCGCTAAGTGTGTAGTTGCTTACGAGCCAGTTTGGGCTATCGGTACTGGTCTGACCGCTTCTAGCGAGCAGGCACAGGAGGTTCACGCTTTCATCCGTGCTTCTATCGCAGCTAAGTACAATGCAGAGGTTGCTGATAACACCTCTATTCTCTATGGCGGTTCTTGCAAGGGCAGCAATGCTCCTGAGCTCTTCGCTCAGCCAGATATCGATGGCGGCTTGATCGGTGGTGCAGCTCTTAAGGTTGATACCTTCATGCCAATCATTGAGGCTTGGAAGTAATTCGCTTCTGATTCCAACATTCTGACATAAGAGCATAAGTTGATTTCTTATGTTCTTATGTCATATTTTTTTCTTGACTATGAATCTTCGTCTTTCTCTTTTCTTCGTATTCTTTTTGTTGCTTTCCTCTGTAGTTAAAGCTCAGAATGCCGGTGATATCTGCAATCATCTGATCTCATCCGGCCGAGTATCACTGATACAGGATAGCCGTTTGACTGCACTTCTCGGAGCACAGCCAAAGAGTTATTATGCCGGTACGACTCAGGATGAAACTGGTACTAAGATTAAGACGAAAGGATATCGTATCAGAGTCTTTTCTGGTAATCAGCAGAGTTCAAGTAAGAACAGAGCTTATAAGATACAATCTGAGATTGAGAACAAGATGCCAGAACTCAGCTCATACGTTTCTTTTAAGACCCCCAACTGGCGTCTGATGGTTGGTAATTTCCGCACCACTGAAGAAGCGAATTCCATGCTTCGTTTACTGCGAAAGGAATTTCCTGCATACGGCAAGGAGATGTTTGTCGTAAGCGAGGAGATTGAGCTGTAACCAAAGAAAATGTGTCAAAACACATTATTTTAGTGACAGATAGAAGTCATTGACTAAACGGAGATAATCTTCAGCATATTCGTTGTTTTCATCGCGAATGATTAGCGTTTGCCTGATGATCTCTTTCTGAGGATAAGTAGGTAAAGCGAAGGTAGCCATGCGTCTTTTGCATGGCTTGTTTTTTTTAGTTAGTACGTCACAGAGAGCTAAGGGTTGCAGTCCCGATAGAATAGCGGCAGTCATCACTTCTGTGTCATAGCTGGTAGGGTAGATCAGACTGAGCACCCCCTCTTCTGATAAGTGATTTTTTGCAAAGTGTGTAATCTCTTGTAGTGGAAGCGCATCTTTGTGTCTGGCCACCGCTCTGGCTTCATCCTCGGGTTTTAAGGTAGCGTTATAGAACGGTGGATTTGAAACAATCACGTCGTACTTGAGCGCTGGATCGATCTCTCTGGCATAATTCTGCAGCGAGAGATTGATCACTTGGATACAGCAATTCCACGGACTGTTGCAGACATTCTCTCGAGCCTGCTCAGAGGCCACAGGATCGATTTCAAGAGCATCGATGTGTATTTGAGCCTTCTGTCCACTCAGTGCGCTCAGACGCTGAGCAATCATCAAAGCGATCAATCCGGTCCCCGTACCGATATCAAGCACCTGTGGAGCAATGGGCGTCCAGGCTCCCAACAGCACACCATCGGTGCCCACTTTCATGGCACAACGGTCTTGCTGAATGCTGAACTGCTTGAAATCAAAGTACGTATTGCTCACGCGACTCTATGGTTTGAATAGTTACTTCTCCTTCTTCTTGTCGCGATAAGCGAACCAGGATGCCAGTATCGTGCCAGAAATGCTATGGTAGGCGCATGAGATGGCGCAAGGAACCACACTCAGTGCTGCCAGTGGATTGGTGGCGATAGCTGCTGGTGTGGCAAAGAAATTGCTTGCCAGAACCGTAGCCATACCCGCATTCTGCATACCGACTTCGATGCTCAAAGTGCGTCGTTTGGCTTCGGTAAAGCCGAATATCTTACCGATGATATACCCCAGCAGATAACCGAGGCCATTGTGACAGGTAACGACTGCCAGAGTCAGGAAGATCAGCTCTACACCGTTCTCTTCTAAACGTGGATGAACGGTATAGATTACACCTCCGACGATCAGCGCCAAACTGAATACTGAGATTCCTGGCATGACGCTCTGGATCTCCTTAAAATCTTTCCGGTGTCCTAAGAAGTAATTGAAGCCGCAGCCACAAGCCACGGGTAGGAGGGTTACGAGACAGATATTCTGGAACATTCCCCATGCATCGACCTCAATCTGCTGACCGGCCAGCCACAATACCATCATAGGCGTCATAACCGGAGCCAGAAGCGTGCTGACGGTGGTCATACCCACCGAGAAAGCTACATCGCCATGACATAGGAATGACATGATATTGCTTGAAACACCACCAGGGCAACAGCCTACGAGGATGATACCTGCAGAAAGGAAGGGGTCAAGTCCGAAAACCCGGGTTAGCGCATAGGCTACGAATGGCATGACCGTAAACTGTGAGACCGTTCCAAGCAGGATATCTAAGGGCCTTTTCAGTACGAGTTTGAAATCCTCGGTAGTAAGGGTACATCCCATGGTAAGCATGATGATGCCCAGGATAATGGATGGACGCTGGCCTTGCTGTACCCAAGCAAAGGTCTGAGGAAAGAAGCCGCTGAGGACGGCTGCTGCAATGACGATCCATGAGCAATAATGGCTCATGAACTGACTGATGCGAGGTAATACTTTTAACATTGTAATATCGAATAAACTTTGCAAAGATACACCTTATTTATATTACTTCAAAAAAAATGATTGGAAAATCTGCGGAATCCGATAAAATTTCTTATCTTTGCACCCTCAAATAGACAAAACATGAAGCAACATAAAATAGAGCTGCTAGCTCCGGCAAAGACGGCTGATATCGGTATCGAAGCCTTCCGTCATGGTGCGGATGCTGTGTATATCGGTTCGCCTGCTTTCGGTGCACGTGCAGCGGCAGGAAACTCGGTTGAAGACATTGCGCGATTGGCTGCTTTCGGTCACCAATATGGTGCGAAGACCATCGTGGCGATGAATACTATCCTCACAGATCAGGAACTGATAGAGGCTGAGCGACTGGCCTGGCAGCTTTATGAAGCCGGTGTAGATGCTCTGATCATTCAGGACCTTGGGTTGCTTCAGATGAACCTGCCGCCAATAGAACTGCATGCCAGCACGCAGACCGATAACCGAACCGTCGAGAAGACCCGTCTACTCTATGAGCTGGGAATGACACGTGTGGTGATGGCCAGAGAGTTGTCTGTATCGCAGATCAGGAGCATTCATGAGGCCGTACCTGAAGTCGAACTGGAATGCTTCGTTCATGGCGCTCTGTGCGTGTGTATCAGTGGACAATGTTATATGAGTGCTGCCTTGTCAGGCCGTAGTGCTAACCGTGGAGAATGTGCTCAGCCTTGCCGCTTGCCGATGAGTCTCTATACGATGAACGAACAGGGCGAACCGGATCGGGTCATCGCACAAGACCGACATCTGCTCTCGTTGCGTGATATGAACCGCAGTGCTTATCTGGAGCAGCTGATCGAAGCCGGAGTCACTTCGCTCAAGATTGAAGGCCGTCTGAAGGATGTCACGTATGTCAAGAATGTGGTGGCCTATTACCGAAGGTTGATCGATGAACTCCTGGAAAAGCATCCTGAATGGCAATCGGTGAGTCAAGGCAGATGCCAGTACACTTTTGAACCACAGTTAGATAAGAGCTTTAACCGAGGATTTACTGCTTATTTCGCTGATGGCAAGCGTGAGCCGATGTGGAACTTCGTTTCTCCGAAATCGGTAGGCGAGTATGTAGGTCGGATCGGTCGAGTCTGTCGCGATAGCTTTGAGATCCAAGGCAAATCACTTAATAATGGTGATGGCATCTATGTGGCAGGTCATGGCTTCCGCATCAATCGCTATGACCCTGAGAAGCATCTGTGTTATCCGAAAGATGCAGCAGAGGTGTGTCGTCTGATCCGGAAAGGCGATACCCTTTATCGGAACCTGGACATTCAGTTCGAACAGAAACTTGAGAAGCCTTCTGCCACCCGTAGGATGACCGTAGATATGACTATCGATATCACCCCTCAGCAAGTGCGTCTTTCTGCTCAGACCTGTAGCGAAGATCGGGTAGAAATAGCTGTAGAAGGAGTGTTCGAAGAGGCCAGACAGCCGCAACAGGAATCGGTCTGCAATGTGCTTTCCAAGTTGGGTAATACGCCTTTTGCTGTCGGTTCGATCCGCTATGCTAATGCGCAGAATCTCTTCGTTCCGAACTCAATTACGGCCGAATTGAGACGCAACGCCATTGAAGCCCTTTCTGTCAAACGTGAGAAATTGCAAACTGCATCTCGCAAAGCCTTTTGCAAGCCGGATTATGTGCAGCGTGCCAGGACGCTCAATGCAGAGGGTATTCTGCCGGTTTCCTACCTCGCGAATGTGCTCAACGAGAAGGCTCGTCATACCTATCGTGATATGCAGCTTGAGAATGTAGATAACGCCTTTGAGATTCAAGACGATAAACAGGGAATGGTGATGCAGACCAGACACTGTCTGAAATATGCTTTCGGCCAGTGTCCGAAGTTTCATAATCCCTCCCCAGAACCTATGGCCCAGGCACAGGTCAAAATAGGCAATCAGGCCATGCTCAAAATTAGTAATCGCAAATTTATTTTAAAATTTGGCTGCGATAATGATTGTATTTCCAAAATTTTTACTATCTTTGCAGCGCAAAAATAAGAAACTCTTTTAAATAACAAAAATATGAGCGCTCAGAAGAAAATCAAGACAGCCCTTGTTTCTGTTTTCCACAAGGACGGACTCGACGAGATTATCAAAATGCTTCATGCCAATGGCGTAACCCTTCTTTCAACGGGTGGTACACAGAAGTTCATCGAAGAATTAGGTATTCCTTGCAATGCAGTAGAAGATCTTACCTCTTA
>DCIF01000128.1:1863-5749 GCA_002315795.1 Bacteroidales bacterium UBA1733 | reverse complement strand
GGTCGTCGTGACAATGAGGGCGATCAGGAGCAGATGGCTAAGTACGAGATCCCAGAGATCGATCTCGTGATCGTTGACCTCTATCCATTTGAGCAGACCGTTGCCAGTGGCGCTGATTTCCAGAGCATCATTGAGAAGATCGATATCGGTGGTATCTCACTGATCCGTGCTGCTGCTAAGAATTTCAACGATGTCATCATCGTTGCTTCCAAGGCTCAGTACCAGCAGCTCGCTGAGATGCTGAAGACTAAGGGTGCAGTAAGCGACTACGAGGATCGTATCAGCTTTGCTTCACAGGCATTCGGCGTTTCAAGCCATTACGATACCGCCATCCATGGTTGGTTCGAGCAGCAGCTGTAATTTGTAATTCGTAATCTGTAATTCATTCCATTAATGGGATTTTTCAATTTGACACAAGAGGTGGCTATTGACCTTGGAACGGCCAATACAGTCATCATTCATAATGGCAAGATTGTGCTCAATGCACCTTCTATCGTCGCTCTCGAAGGAGACAAGATGGTAGCTGTAGGTCATCGTGCACAGCAGATGGAGGGTAAGACTCCTGCCAATATTCGCACTGTCCGTCCTTTGCGCGACGGTGTTATTGCCGACTTCAACGCTGCGGAGCTGATGATCCGTGGTCTGGTGAAGATGGCATTCAGTAATAAGCATCTTTTCACTCCACAGCTTCGTATGGTAGTAGGTGTACCTTCAGGTTCTACTGAGGTGGAGCTTCGTGCTGTACGTGACTCTAGTGAGCATGCTGGTGGTCGTGACGTATATCTGTTGTACGAACCAATGGCAGCTGCTATCGGTATCGGCATCGACGTCCTCGCACCAGAAGGTAACATGGTAGTAGATATCGGTGGTGGTTCTACTGAGATTGCCGTCATTTCTCTGGGTGGTCTGGTAACCAACAACTCCATCCGTATTGCCGGTAACGACCTCACTCAGGATATCATGGAGTATATGAGCCGTCAGCACAACATCAAGGTAGGTGTTCCTACCGCTGAGCAGATCAAGTTCAACGTTGGTTCAGCGCTCACCGTACTCGATAATCCACCAGAAGACTTCATCGTACGTGGTCCTAACCGTATGACCGCTCTTCCAATGGAGGTTCCTGTCAGCTATCAGGAGATTGCTCACTGTATTGAGAAGTCTATCTCTAAGATTGAAGCTGCCGTCCTCACCGGTCTTGAGCAGACCCCTCCTGAGCTTTATGCAGATATCGTACGCAATGGTATCTATCTGGCAGGTGGTGGTGCATTGCTCCGTGGTTTGGACAAGCGTCTGCAGGATAAGATCGGTATTCCTTTCCATGTAGCAGAAGACCCACTTCTCAGTGTGGCAAAGGGTGTAGGTATCGCACTTCAGAACATCGATCGCTTCCCATTCCTGATCCGATAAATGAGAAATCTACTGAACTTTTTCGCCAAAAACAGTCCCTTCTTTCTGTGGCTGCTTTTGGCGATTATAAGCATTGTGCTGCTGTGCCAGTCTAATCCTTACCATAGGAGCATCTGGTTTGGTAGCGCTAATGCTGTAGTCGGTAGTGTATATGATTTCCAGAGCAACGTCACTGGATACATCGGATTGCGCGATATCAATGAGGACCTCCTCAACCGTACAGGTCAGCTTGAAGCCGAGAATCTCTATCTGCGTCAGCAGCTGCTGAAATACGAAGATCAGGAAAAGCTGGCGTCTGATTCTGCCACACAGTATCAGTACATGATAGCACACGTTGTTGGCAATAGCATCAATCAGGCCGAGAACTACATCACGCTCGATAAGGGCCTTCTCGATGGCATCCAGCAGGATTTGGGTGTGGCCGATCAGAATGGTGTTGTAGGTATCGTATCGAAGGCCAGTGACCATTATGCGCTGGTAATCAGTCTCCTGAATCCGAAGCTCCGCCTTTCTGTGATGATCAAGAACAACGAGTCTTTTGGTTCGCTGGTATGGGACGGTCAGAACCATCGTAATGCTATCCTTGAGGACCTTCCTCGTAGTGTGAAGTTCGAGATTGGCGACACGATTGTCACCACTGGCTATACCACTTCTTTCCCGAAGAATGTGCCTGTGGGTCGTGTAGCAGAGTCTTATGACGAAGGTGGAAGTTTCCTGCGATTGCGTATCGAGCTTTTCACCGATTTCAATCGTCTGAACGACGTTCATGTCATCCTGAATGCCCGTCAGGAAGAACAGAACTCCCTTGAATCCTTAAGTAATCAATAAAACAAATATCCCGCTTTGAATCATCTCACAAGCATATTCTGGATCATCTTTGCCGTGATTCTTCAGACGTTGCTCTTCAACCATCTGCAACTTTTTGGCGGCGTCATTATGGTTTATATGATTGCGCTTCTCAAGGTACCGGTGGAGATGAACCGTAACCTGCAGATTCTGTTGGGTTTCCTGAGCGGACTTGTCGTTGATATCTTTAGTAACACACCTGGAATGCATGCTCTCGCAGGAGTGACCGTCATGTGGATACGTATGCCTATACTGCATCTTTACATCAATTCAGAAGACGTAAAAGCCGGTATCCCCAGTACCAATCTTATGGGTCTGCAATGCTACCTGCGTTATGCATTTACCCTGCTGGCTATCCATTGTGTACTGCTCTATTTCATTGAGTCTTTCACGCTGTTTCATATTCTTTCTACGCTATTGAAAGTTGCTATTAGTCTTGCTCTTTCATTTATCGCCACAATTTCGCTCGAATTTGCTACCCTTAAGAAATAGGTGCTATGCAGCATGATTATGAACTTGAAAAAAGACGTTTCGTTGTAGGAGGATTGGTTCTGCTGATTCTCCTTATCTACGTTATCCGTCTTTTCTTCCTGCAGGTTGTAGAGGAGAAGTACAAAATCATGGCGCAGGACAACGCCTTCCTGACACGAACAGTCTATCCTGCTCGTGGCATGATCTATGACCGTAATGGTCAGCTGCTGGTTTACAATCAGCCGGCTTATGACCTTGTGGTGACCATGCGCGAAGTGAAGGAACTCGATACCCTGGACCTCTGTAATACGCTTGGTATCTCCATCGAGGTGTTCAATGACCGAATGAGAGAGATCAAGGACCGCTCGAAGAATCCAGGTTATTCCAGCTATACGCAACAGACCTTTGCCACACAGCTCTCTATACAGGACTATGCCAAGCTGCAGCAGCGAATGTTCAAATACCGTGGCTTTGAGATCCGTCCTCGTACCATCCGTCAATATAAGTATCCGATTGCTCCGCATATCCTCGGTAATATCCGTGAAGTCTCGGCCAAAGAGATGAAGAAAGACAGCTATTACCAGCGTGGCGACTACACAGGTGACCTTGGAGTAGAGAAATCTTACGAAACCTATCTCAGAGGTGTCAAAGGCAAGGAAATCCTCTTGCGCGATGCTCATGGCAGAATCAAAGGACACTTCGAAGACGGTAAGTATGACTCTTCTCCTGTAGCAGGTCGTGATCTGACGCTCTCTATTGATGCTGATCTGCAGGCATACGCTGAGAGCCTGATGGTCAATAAAGTAGGTGCGCTCGTAGCGATTGAACCCAAGACAGGTGAGATCCTGGCCATGGTTTCCTCACCGTCTTATGATCCGCGACTGCTCGTAGGTCGTCAGCGTGGACGTAACTATAAGGAATTGGCCAGCAACCCTTACAAACCATTGTTCGATCGTGCTGTGACCGCTTCTTATCCTCCAGGATCGACGTTCAAACCCACACAGGGACTGATCGGCCTTCAGGATGGAGCTATCACTCCACAGACTGTCTTGCCGTGTCATGGAGGCTTTGTCATGGGTAACTTCCGTATGGGATGTCACGATGGAAGTGCCGCTTGGACCATCGTCCCGGCCATCTCTGGTTCATGTAATGGCTATTTCGG
>DCIF01000128.1:0-1699 GCA_002315795.1 Bacteroidales bacterium UBA1733 | reverse complement strand
GCTTTCCGCACCGAGAAGTGGAAACCTATCAATGTCATTTCCATTTCCATCGGACAAGGCGAGATCCTGGCTACACCGCTTCAGATTGCCAATCTGGCCGCTACCATAGCCAACCGTGGCTATTATTATTCGCCACACGTCATCAAAGCCATACAGGACACGATCATTCCTGATACGTTCAACATCCAGCATCGCACACTGATCGATCCGATCCATTACGAATGGATTGTCAAAGGCATGAGGTCGGCAGCCACTGGTGGTACCGTCTTCCGCTCTGGTAATATGGATCCTGAGGGCATCGAACTCTGTGGTAAGACCGGTACGGCACAGAATCCACATGGTAGAGACCATTCGGTGTTCATGGGTTTTGCTCCGATGAACGAACCTAAGATTGCCGTCTGCTGTTTTGTTGAGAATGGTGGTTTCGGTGCTACCTTCGGCGTCCCGATAGGTACTTTGGTCATTGAGAAATATATTAACGGACAGATTTCTTCCCGTCGCAAGGGACAAGAAGAAAACATGCTCAATTCATCGACCATGATGTATATGGGCTTTATGAAATGATCTGAGAGATGTCTTTTTTAAGAAATTTTGACTGGCTGACAGTCATCATATATGTAATACTGGTTCTGGCCGGATGGATGACCATCAATGCGGCGAGCTACAATTTCGATGGTGCCAGCATCTTCGACTTTGCTCGTCCGTCTGGTAAACAGATCGTCTGGTTCGGACTGGCCACCTTCCTCATCATCGCCATCATGTGCTTTGATGTGAAGACGTATATGACGTGGGCACCGGTAGTCTATATCTCGATCATGATTCTGCTGTTTGTCACCATATTTATCGGTACAAATATCAATGGATCACACTCTTGGATCAAGATTGGTAGTGCCAGCATCCAACCAGCCGAATTCGGAAAGTTCTCCACGGCTCTGATGCTAGCATGGTTGTTCAATGGCTATAATTTTAAGTTTACGCAACCTGTTAACTTCCTGAAAGCCTGTGGTATCATTCTGCTGCCAGTGCTTCTGATCATTCTGCAGAACGAGACTGGTTCGGCCTTGGTCTATTTCTCATTGATTCTGCTGTTCTATCGTCAGGGTATGTCTGGCATCGTCTTATGGGCAGGTTTCTGTGCTATCCTGATCTTTGTGTTAGGCATCAAGTACAGCATCGAACCGGTTCCTGAAGGTGTGATTCTGGAATCAGGGGAACTTACGCAACCCTCGCTCTATGGTCAGAATCTTGTGCTTACCATTATCCCATTCCTGGTGGCTGGCATGTTGGCGGTCTATGCACATAACCTTTCCGCTGCAGGTCTGGTCACTATGGTCGCTACGGTTGGTTATGGTCTCACGGCACTCATCAAGCACTTTGTCGAACTGCCATTCGCGTTCGAATACCGTTGGGTCGGTTGGCTCATCTGCCTTTTTACCGTAGGTTATTGCTTCTGGCTCTACCTGTTGCATAAACTCAAGGAATACATGGTCGTTGGCGCCTTCTCGTTGCTCTTTGTCGTCTTCCTGTATTCGGTTGATTTTGCCTTCCATAAGTTGCAGGATCATCAGCGTGGCCGTATTGAGGTACTTCTGGGAATGAAGGAAGACCTGCGTGGAGCAGGTTATAACGTCAATCAGGCCAAGATTGCCATCGGTTCTGGTGGTATCTCAGGAAAAGGTTATCTTGAAGGCACGCAGAC
>DCIF01000079.1:5499-14849 GCA_002315795.1 Bacteroidales bacterium UBA1733 | reverse complement strand
CTTTCAAGTTGAGCTTGCGAAACTTCAGTTATATTACATTCGCTCTGGCACCTCTATACCAAGGAGCTTCATAGCAGTCTTGATGACACGAGCCACACAAGCGGAGAGAACCAGACGGAACTGACGCTTATCATCATTCTCCTCCTTAAGGATTGAGGTGTCATGATAGAACTGGTTATATTCCTTAGCCAGATCGTATGTGTAGTTAGCGATCTGAGCAGGAGAGTACTCGTTTCCTGCACGAAGCACAACGCTCTCAAAGTCAACCAACTTCTGGATAAGAATCTGCTCCTTCTCACTGATCTCTACCTCCAAGTTCAGCGTTGAGAGAGTAGAGTTCTGAGTTTCTGCCTTGCGGAGAAGCGACTTGATACGAGCGTGTGTATATTGGATGAATGGGCCCGTGTTACCATTGAAGTCAATAGACTCTGCAGGGTTGAACACCATATTATTGATTGGGTTCACCTTCAGGAGGAAGTACTTCAAAGCACCAAGACCAATGATACGATAGACGTTCTCTTTCTCAGCATCAGTCATATCTGCCAGACGCTCAGAAGAAGCGGTACGTGCATCATCGATCATAGAAGCCATCAGGTCATCTGCATCGACTACTGTACCTTCACGGCTCTTCATACGACCATTAGGAAGTTCTACCATGCCATAAGAGAAATGTACGAGATCCTTACCCCACTTGAAGCCGATACGGTCAAGGAGAAGAGAGAGAACCTGGAAGTGGTAGTTCTGCTCATTACCAACCACATAGATCATCTTATCGATAGGGAAGTCCTGATAGCGCAATTTGGCAGTACCGATATCCTGAGTCATATAAACCGAGGTGCCATCCTTACGGAGCAGGAGCTTCTGGTCGAGACCTTGTTCGGTGAAGTCGGCCCATACCGAACCATCGTCCTTACGGAAGAAAAGACCCTTATCCAGACCCTCGAGAACAAGATCCTTGCCTTCGAGATATGTATTTGATTCGTAATAGATCTTATCAAAGCCGACCCCCATCTGAGCATAGGTCTCATCAAAGCCTGCATAGACCCATTCATTCATCTTTGCCCAGAGTGCACGAACCTCAGGATCAGCAGCTTCCCACTTGCGAAGCATCTCGCGAGCTTCCTGCATGAGTGGCGACTTAGCCTCGGCAGCAGCCTTACGTGCCTCTGCCTGCTTCTCAGGATCATCATTCACAATGGTCTGAATCTCAGGATCGTTCTCCAGAATCTCCTTTACTTCAGCCTTAAAGTGCTTGTCGAAAGCAACATAACAGTCGCCAATGAGGTGATCACCCTTCTTGCCGGCACTTTCAGGAGTAGCACCATCGAACCACTTCTGCCAAGCCAACATAGACTTACAGATATGGATGCCACGGTCGTTGACGATGTTGGTCTTGACTACTTTATTGCCACAAGCCTCAAGAATCTGGCTCAGAGACCAGCCAAGGAGGATGTTACGGAGGTGACCGAGGTGAAGTGGCTTATTAGTATTTGGCGAAGAGTACTCGATCATCACCAGTGGAGACTGCTCTGTCACTGGCTGCAGACCATAGTTCTCATTCTGGTAGATACCCTGGAGCTTCTCGACCCAAGAACCTGCATTGATCGTGATATTGAGAAATCCTTTGACAACATTGAACTTGGCAACGGTTGACTCATTAGCTACAAGCCATTCGCCAATAGCCTGGCCGAGCTGCTCTGGATTCTTGATGGGAGTCTGCTTCATGAATGGGAAAACCATCAGCGTAAGATGGCCTTCGAACTCCTTACGAGTAGGAGAGAGCTGTACCTGCTTATCAGACAACTCTAGTTCGTAAAGTGACTTTACGGCAGCCTTGATAGCGGCTGACAACTGCTGTTCAATTTCCATTATTTCGTTTGAATCTATAAATTATCTATAAAAAGCGGGGCAAATATAGTTATTTTTTCTGACACATTATAAATATATAGTCGAAATCGTTGATAAAAAGAATTTTTTTAATTATCTTTGCGGCCAAATACAAAACAGATATGACAGAAAACGAAGTATTAGAGATACAGAAACAGGTGATTGATGTGTGTCGTCTCGTATATGATCCAGAAATTCCGGTCAACGTTTATGACCTTGGTCTCATCTACGATGTAGATGTCAGGGAAGGTGGTCATGTACATATAAAGATGACGCTTACTGCCCCCTCTTGTCCGGAAGGAGATTTTCTTATGGAGGACCTTAGAATGAAGGTAGAAGGCCTACGTGAAGTATCTTCATGTGAGGTGGAACTTACCTTCGAGCCCGAGTGGAACCAGGATATGATGACTGAGGAAGCAAAGTTGGAGCTAGGTTTCTTATAAGCATGAAACATATCTATTTTTTGAGCGACTGCCATCTGGGTGCCGGCACACTTGAGAATCCTCTCGAGTACGAGCGTCGTGTAGTACGCTTTCTTGAATCGATAGAAGAACAGTGTTCAGAACTCTATCTGGTAGGAGATATCATCGACTACTGGTTTGAGTTCAGATATGTCGTGCCGAAAGGATTCACCCGTTTCTTAGGTCAACTGGGAAGAATGAGCGACAAAGGAATTAAGATTCACTGGTTTACCGGAAATCATGACATCTGGATTTTCGACTATATTCCGCAGGAGATCGGTTGTGAGTTGCATACAGAAGCCATGGAGGTAGAGCTCAATGGCAAACGTCTCTATATTGCTCATGGTGATGGCTTAGGAGAAGACTCCAAAATGCTCAAACTTATGACAGGATTCTTCCATAATAAAACCTGTCAATGGTTCTTCAAGCTTGTACATCCTGATCTGACTACAAAGTTCGCACATTGGTGGAGTAAGAAAAGCCGTCTGTCTGGCGATGAGTTTCCTGAGTTTTTAGGAGAGAACAAGGAACATCTCGTTCTCTTTGCTAAAGAGAAGATAAAGCAATATCAGTCAGAGAACAAAAACATCGACTATTTCATATTTGGTCACAGACACATAGAGCTTGACCTGATGCTTTCGCGCGAAACACGACTATTTATTCTTGGCGATTGGATCAAGCACTTCTCTTACGCTGTGATGGACGAAACAGGAAAGATGTGGATGGAGAACTTCGAAACACCCTCAGATCTGTGCGATGAAGAAATCAGGTCAGGGGTAAGCATAGCATTTTAATAGAGGCACAGTATGAATGCAATGATTTTTGCAGCAGGTTTAGGAACGCGTTTGCGACCTTTGACCAATGACCGGCCAAAAGCGCTGGTTGAAGTGGCAGGAAAAACCTTGCTTCAGCATCAGATAGAAAAACTGAAAACTGCGGGGTTTGATCATATCGTTGTCAATATCCATCATTTCGGACAGCAGATCATAGATTTTCTTGATGCCAACAACAATTTTGGTGTAGATATAAAGATTAGTGATGAGCGAGCAATGCTTCTTGATACTGGTGGAGGAATCAAGGCAGCAATGCGTCTATTTGAAAATGATGATCCTATATTAATCCATAATGTAGATATCATCTCTGATATTGATCTAAAAGCATTATACAACGCACATTCAGAGGGAAATTGTATAGCAACCCTGGCCATCAACCAACGCGAAACATCCAGATACCTGATCTTTAACGACGAGTTAGAGATGCAGGGATGGACTAACATCAAGACAGGGGAGATAAAGCCGGCTTCCTTAGCTCAAAGAGTCTCAGATTATTCTTCTCTTGATAGCCTGAAGCTCTATAAATATGCTTTCAGTGGTATTCATATTATCGACAAAAAAATAGATAAATATTTGAATCACAAAAAAGAAGCTGCTTTCCCGATTATGGATTTCTATATTTCTTTATGTCAGGAAACCAAACTGAAAGGAATCAATGTAACGGGCCATAGGTGGGTTGATTGCGGAAAACCAGAGCATCTTAACACCGCAAAGAGTATAATTTGCTCGGTAAAATAAGCAAAACAACTCAGATTTGAGAAGCAAAATTGACAAAAATGAACGTTTTTTAGCATCTAAAATGTAAACAGATGTTAAATATCGTGCTTTGCAATAGATTGCACAACTTTTTTTATTAGAAAAATTTGGCAAGTATGAAAAAAGGCTGTATCTTTGCAGCACCTTAAATAACATAACCATAACACGATACCTTAAAATAAACACTATTTTAATTTTAACCTTAAAATCTAATACCGGAAAAACTGGATTTTTAGAGTTTAGTTTTTCCGGTATTAAAACATAAAAAGAAATTTCGAAGGGTACAGTCTTGGAGACTCTGCCCTTTTATTTTATCTATTAACGAATAGAAATTATTAAAGGTATTAACATGTTAAGAAAACCATTTTACTATATATACTTTATATATATTGTGCTTTTGCTTTTGACAATGAGCATTTTTTCCATAGATGCCCATGCGCAAAGCAAATCCACTACTGGCAGAAGCCAAAACGCTGGCAAGACAGTATCACGAATCACTGTTCAAGGTCAGATCATAGATAGTTTGACAAACCTTCCTTTAGACTTTGTCAACATTGCTGAACAAGGCACCACCAATGGTACAATCTCCGATACCGATGGCAAGTTTTCTATGCTTGTACGTCCAGGCAGCACCATTAATATCAGCAGTTTAGGATATAATTCTGCACATATCATTGCCGGAAACCGTAAACAGACGGTGACCATCAAGCTCGTACCCAATGATATACAGCTCTCCGAGGTAGTGGTAAAACCAAAGAAGGAACGTTATCGCCGTAAGGACAATCCAGCAGTGGCCTTGATTAGGAACATCATTGCTCACAAAGATGATTTCTCTCCTAAAGAGAAAGACTACTTTACACTCAATCGCTATGATAATATCACCTATTCTTTGAATAATTTCAGCGATTTCCATGTGCGCATGTGGAAAAAGAAATTCAAATTTATTGAGGAATTCGTTGATACATCGAAAGTTTCTGGTGCTCCTATTCTTCCTGTTACGACCGACGAACGTGTTGAGACTCATTACTACAACAAGGATAAAAATCTTACGCGCGTCGTCACCGAAGCAGAAAAACACTCCGGCCTTGATGACATGATGCCAGATGATGTTGTAGCCATGCTCAAAAAAGAAGTATTCCCAGAGTTGGATCTGATGGAAGACAACATCTATCTCTACCGCAAGAAGTTCGTATCTCCGACATCTTCGTTCGGTCCGACCTTCTACAAGTATTATATTCTTGATACCCTGAACTTAAGCGACGGTAATAAATACATAGACTTAGGATTTGCACCAGCTTTACCTCAGTCTTTCGGATTTGTCGGACATCTGTATGTGAGTCTTGACAGCACGTATTGGGTGAAGCATGCAGAACTCAATATTCCACCAGATATCAATCTTAATTTCGTAAGAAACCTGCATGTAGAGATTGACAATGCCCGACTGGATGACAGCACGCGTGTAGTTACCCGCAAAAGCTTTGACTCTGAGTTGAATGTCACCTCCGGATCGTTAGGCTTTTACGCGCACCGAATCATCAGATACTCTGATTTCAAAGAGCAGGAACCTGAGAATTCTGCATCCATATTCAAGCAGGCTCCAGTGATTGAGAGCTTGAATATCAATCGAAATACGAACAACATAGATTTCTGGAAGTATTACCGCAAGACAGATGACTTTGACTACGACCACTCGGTCGAAGCCATGATTGCCCGCATGCGTAAAGTTCCTTTCTATCAGGTTACTGAGATGATTCTCGGTTGGCTGTTCAAAGGTTTTGTACCTATTGATGGCAAACCAGATGAAGAGTCAAAGCTTATGATCGGTCCATGCAATGCCCTTGCTTCTTGGAACCAGCTGGAACACATGCGCTTCAGAGTGGGAGGTATCACCACCGCCAATGTCAATCATCATCTGTTTGGTGCCGGTTATGTAGCTTATGGCATTGAAGATCATAAATGGAAATACGATGCCTCGCTGGAGTATTCGTTCCGAAGAAAGAAAATGTTTGCGAATGAATTCCCTATCCATTCGTTGAAATTAGAATCTTCGTTTGATAGTCGTGAACTGGGTTTGCAGCTATCGACTAACCGCGATAATTTCCTCACGTCCTTCCGAAGATCTGCTGATCCGAAGTTTACTTACGTAAGAAGTAACTCATTGCTTTATACGCTTGAGTTCTGGAATCATTTCAGCGTCAAGGTGAAGGCCGACCTTCAGAGAGAATACGACTCACGATTAGGAAAATTCAAAGAAGTAGGTTCTGGCATCAATATTCCATACTATGATCTTGCCATCGGTTCGGTCAGCTTAAGATGGGCTCCGAAGGAGTCATTTATGCAGATGCGAACCACACGTGTTCGTGTAGATGACCGCCATCCTGTCTTTGAACTTACACATCAGATTGCTAAGAAAGGCGTTCTCGGTACAGACTTCGACTATCAGCGCACCGACTTCAAGTTCACTAAGCGTTTCTGGCTGAATGTGCTGGGATATGCCGACTTAAACCTTGAAGTGGGTAAGGTATGGACGCAGGCTCCTTATACCTTATTGTCAATGCCGAATGCAAATACCGGCTATACTATACAGAAAGGTTCTTTCTCACAGCTTAATGCCATGGAATTTGTCTATGACCAATATGCTTCATGGAACATCTGCTGGAAGATGAATGGTCTGATATTCAATAATCTGCCATATTTCAGACATCTGAAGCTCAGAGAGGTCGTAACGTTCAGAGGTGTCAAAGGTAGTTTAAGTGCCAAGAATGATCCTTCATTGATGAAAGCAGATGGTGTAACACCAGAGAATCCGACGATCTACGAGTTCCCAAGCAATGGTACCGTCTATCGCCTTGGAGCAACTCCTTATATGGAAGCAGCCTTTGGTATTGACAATATTTTCAAGGTTCTGCGTGTAGAATACATCAGACGACTCAATTACCTCGATCACGAGAAAATCTCAAAGAACGGTGTCCAGGTAGCTGTCAGTATCAATTTCTAAATGATTTCTTATGTCAAAAGTAGCAGTAATCATACTTAACTGGAATGGCATCAGCCATGGCCTGATCAGAAGCTATCTGCCTTCTGTTGTGAAATACACCAAGAGGGAAGATTGTGAAGTCATCGTTGCCGATAATGGTTCTACAGACAGCAGCCTTCAAGTAATCAGAGAAGAGTTTCCTTCTGTCCGGATACTGGCTTTAGATCAAAACTATGGCTTCGCAGAAGGTTACAACCGAGCCATCAGGCAATTGTACGACCAAGAGGAAGCACCCGAATATGTTGTGCTTCTGAATGATGACGTTCGAGTGACAGCAAACTGGTTAGATCCATTGATCGGATATATGGACGGCCACCGCAACTGTGCGGCTTTACAACCTAAGCTTTTGAAGGATTTCTCAGGTTTATCTGGAATGACAGCACCTAAAGAAGATTATTTCGAATACGCAGGTGCCTGTGGTGGATACCTCGACAAACTGGGATATCCTTATTGCCGGGGTCGAATCTTTGAAGATGTTGAACCCGATCACGGTCAGTATGACCTACCGGTAGGAGAGGCCTGGCCAGTGATGTGGGCAACAGGGGCCTGCCTGATGGTCAGAACACAAACTTATCTGCAAGCAGGTGGCCTCGATGCACGTTTCTTTGCGCACATGGAAGAGATTGACCTATGCTGGCGTTTGCGAAGAATGGGTTATGAGATAGCGTGTGTGCCACAGTCAAAAGTGTATCATAAGGGGGGTGCCAGCTTGGCACAAGGCAATCCGAAGAAGACCAAGCTAAATTTCCGCAACAGCTTGGTAATGATGTGGAAAAACCTTCCTGCTAATAATTATAATCGCACGATTACCATCCGAAAAATCTTAGATGGTGTTGCCGCATTGAACTTCCTGCTTCACGGAGAATTCAGACAAGTCTATGCCATCTTCGTAGCACATCGTGAAGCGTCGAAGATGATCAGAACACAGTATTCTGCCGGCGAATTAGTAGGCTTCGGACAAGCACCGGTCTTCAAGCAGGAAAAGATCAGTATTCTATTTCAGTATTATCTGAGAAGAAAGAAAAAATATTCAGAAATCTTTTAGCAGGATCAAAAGTCCTGCTAAATCTTTTATTACGAGTTCCTGCCAATAATCTCGCTTAAGCAGATGGCAGTAGCAATACCGACATTCAATGATTCTACATGTTCAGGTGCTGCAGCAGGAATCAGTATCTTACGATTGACAAAAGCAGCCACCTGATCAGAGATACCACGACCCTCATTGCCCATCACCAGAATACCCTTAGGGTTCAGGGTGGTTTGGTAGATATTTTCACCTTCCAGGAAAGTGCCATAGACAGGAATCGAGGTATTGCTCTTCAACCAAGAACACAAAGCCTCCTTATCGACAAAATAGTGAACATTGACGCGCGACAATGCACTCATCGTTGCCTGCACCACCTTAGGGCTAAAGCAGTCGGCCGTACCAGGTGCACAGTAGATATCACGAATGCCATACCAGTCGGCCGTGCGTATGATCGTTCCTACGTTGCCAGGATCCTGCACTTCATCGAGCAGAATAGAAAGCTTGTCGTGAGTAGCAGCAGACACAGGTTCTTTTGCATCTGGCAGAGAGAAAACGCCCAACACATCCTGCGGTGCATGCAGCAAAGAAACGCGATTCATGTCGGCCTTTGTAACCTCATAGCATTCTTCAGCAACCGAAGAGAAATGCGCATGCTGCTGCCACCATTCCTGTGTCGCAACCAACCTGCGACAAACGAATCTGCGGGAAGAGCCATCAAGCAGATCCCCCACCATTTTATTGCCTTCAGCCAGCCATGAGCGTTGTTCAAGCCTTGATTTCCGTTGCTCAAGACTACGTATTTCTTTGATAATATTCTTTGTAAGAATAAGCATAATTTCTTGTTTTGTGGATGCAAAAATAGCATTTTTTACGCTCTTCAACAAATTATCGGCTGAATTATATGCTTTTTTTGTTGCAAAAGGCAGAATTGTCGAAGAAAATTATTAAATTTGCGCCATTATATAAATTATAACCTTCAGAAAAATGATTATTGGTATTGCAGGCGGTACGGGTTCCGGTAAATCAACCGTAGTTCGAAAAATCATTCAGAGTCTTCCAAAAGACAGTGTGGCTGTTGTCTCTCAGGATAATTATTACAAAGACAGTAGCCATCTACCCTGGGAAGAACGTCGCGCTCAGAACTTTGATGAACCTCGTGCTTTTGACTGGGAACTTCTGTTTAAGCATCTCACTTTCCTTCGCGAAGGCAAAGCTATTGATGAACCCGTGTATGATTACAATACCTGTTCACGACTGAAGGACAAATCTACTCGCATCGAACCTCGTCAGGTCATCATCCTTGAGGGTATTATGGCATTGGTCGATCCTTCTATTCGTGCCATTCTTGA
>DCIF01000079.1:0-5351 GCA_002315795.1 Bacteroidales bacterium UBA1733 | reverse complement strand
ATCGAGCCCACCAAGGCCTATGCCGATATCATTGTGCCACAAGGTGGCAGCAACAGTGTTGCCATCAATGTCATGAAGGAGTTTATTCATAGCATGCTCATGAATACAAATCCTCACGAGTTATAGACGCTATCCCATTTTTCTTAATAATCCACTATGAGCTTCAATCTGAAAAAATGCAACCTATTCCAACGCAAGTATTATATGCCTGCGATAAGCGTTGTGTTTGCAGCTTTGATGATCTATGCTTTTGTGGCTTATATCAAGAACTTTGAACCAATCGATCTGCCTCAGCATAGACGATGGAGTGAGATTGAAAAAACTGACACATTGCGTGCCATTACCATTCGTTCCAGCTATACGGCTTTTGAATATAAGAACAGGTGGTATGGTTATGAATATGAACTCATCCATCGCATTTCAGATTCATTAGGGTTTGAACTCGTGATGCTTGAAGCGAATAGCGAGAAGGAAATCATTGAAAGCCTCTTCTCAGGTGCAGCAGATGTCTCCATCTGGCCAATCAGCCAGAGTGTGGCCAAAGAATACTGGTACCTGCGTCCAACAGGTCCACGCTGGGAAGACAATCAGGTAGTTGCCTCGATGCGTTTTTTGAGGCCTGTAGCAGCCGATGATACGCTGACACGATATAGAATCTCGATTGCCGAGGATTCACGTCAATGGCAGGTCTTCCACGATGACTCGGTGAGAATGTATTATGATTTTTCACATTTTGTCATCGATACTATTCCTCAGGATAGTCTGACGACAGAAGAGCTCATCGACCAGATGGTCAACAGTAAAGCCGAAGCAGTCATGCTCAGAAGCAACGTTGCCCGATTGATGAAGAGCTACTATCCAACGCTGAAAGTAAGTGATCCTTTGCCAAACAGCACAGATCAGGTCAGCTGGTTTGCCATCACCGGAGCAGATACGCTGCGTCATAAGATCGATTCTGTGATGGAACTGATAGATCCGAAGCATGAAGCGCCTTCTTATTCTATCACACATAAGCGATATTTTCAGAAGACAAAAGGACGCCATGCCCGTCGTTTCAGTTTCAGTATTAAAGATGGTCAGTTATCGCCATACGATAGCATTTTCCAGCGTTGTGCCGAAACGATAGGATGGGACTGGAGACTTCTGGCAGCCATCGCATACATCGAATCTAAGTTCGATCATACGCAGATATCGAAAAAAGGTCCTATTGGTCTGATGCAGCTGATGCCAGCCACCGTCAGAAACTTAGGGTTTACCGAAGAGGAAGTGATAGATCCTTCAATCAACGTGACCGGTGCCGTCATTCTGATTGATCGCATACAGAAAGGCTTGCGAAAGAAGCTACCGGACGCAAGCGATGAGAATCTGATCTATTTTACCATTGCAGGTTATAACATCGGTCCTGGACACATCTACGATGCCATCAATCTGGCAGAAGAGTTAGGTTATAACAACCGGATCTGGTATGATAACGTCGAACAATGCTTACGACTCAAGGCCGACCCGAAGTACTACGGACTTCCTGTGGTCAAGCTCGGACCCTGTAATGGCAATTTCACCATCAACTATTTACACGAAGTAATAGAAACCTATAACGGCTTTTGCAAAGCTGTACCTCTGAACTAAATAAAAATGCGCAGAAAGATACAAAAAATATTAAGGCTCATCCTACCGCTTGCCTTTGGCATCGGCATCGTGGCTTTTATCATGCAAAAAGTAGATATGACCATGCTACTTGATACGATCAGGAAAGGTATCAACTGGTGGTGGGTCATTATCTCCTGGTTGTTTGCATTATTGGCCAATGTTGTGCGTGGCATCCGCTGGAGACAACAGCTCCGCACGGTCGATGTCAATCCTTCGCTCCACGATATGAGTGTTTCCTTCTTCGGAAACTATGGTATGAACCTCGTATTTCCACGTCTTGGTGAGTTCTGGCGCTGCAACTATATTGCACACAGCAACAACAAACCTTTCTCGACCATCGGCGGAACCATTCTTTCCGAACGTCTTTGCGACGTCCTTTGCAGCATTCTCATTGTGGCTATCACACTGGTGCTCGAAGCAAAAGTGCTCTTAAAGTTCTTCTTCGGCAATGGTAAGGAAGAAGCTATAGCCGCCGCAGGAGGCGAGATGGCAGCACCTTCAGAATCACTCATCCCTACCTGGGCCTGGCTGCTGATCATCTTCGCTGTTTTCTGTGCTGCCATGTATTTCCTGCATCCAAAACTGAAAGACTGGGGTCCTTACAAATCAGCGCTTGAAGTGTGCAAGAATCTTTGGACCGGTTTTATCAGTTTCAAGGATATGCCAGACATCTGGACCTACATCGGATGGTCGGTGGTTATCTGGTTCCTGTATTTTCTCAATACATTAACCCAGTTCTATTTCTTCGATTTTACCGAACATCTTGGATTCCTGGCTTGTCTATCGGTATTCGTTATGGGTACTTTAGCGCAGATACTTCCGATCCAGGGTGGACTCGGAGCCTGGCAGGCCATGGTGATCTTTGCGCTGATGCAATATGGTATCGACAACCAGCATGCCATCATCTTCTCTATTGTGGCTTGGACGCTTGAGCAGCTATTTGTGCTCGTATATGGCATGTATGCACTCATCTATGTCGCCATTCAGAAGAAAAAGAAAAAACTTCAGAATACCTGATTTTTCCAGCTAACCACAACTAACCATTATTGACATGTCAAAACAGATAGCAAACCTTGAGCCAAAACGGCTTTGGCAACAGTTTGAAACCATTGCTAAGATACCTCATGCGAGCGGAAATCTCGCTGGGATCCGTGCATATATCATCAATTATGCTGAAGAATGTGGTTTCATTGCAGAGGAAGACAATGCAGGCAATATCCTCGTTCGTCTGCCAATCCTCGACACAGGCGAAACCCCTGTCATCCTGCAGTCGCATGTAGATATGGTGCCGCAGATCGCCGAAGGTAAGACTTTCGATTTCTCTTCAGACTCCATCATCCTTCTTTATAAAAACGGACAGATCAAAGCCGATGGCACCAGTCTTGGTGCTGACAATGGTATCGGTGTAGCAGCCATGCTTGCCATCATGGGAGCTATGGCGGCCGGAGAGATAAAACAGCGTTCCCTCGAACTGCTGTTTACCGTCGATGAAGAGACAGGTATGACCGGAGCTCGCCAGTTGCGTGAAGACTGGCTCAAAGGACATCAGCTCATCAACCTCGATACCGAAGAAGAAGGTGTGCTGATGACCGGTTGTGCAGGCGCTGTGAACCTGAAGGCCGTCATGAAATACCGTCTCGACAAGAACATCCCAGATGGCGACGAGGCTGTGAAACTCACGCTCATGGGATTGCGTGGCGGACATAGCGGCATGGACATCCATCTGGGTTTAGGCAATGCCTGTAAGCTCATGAATCGTTTCCTGAAGCATGCAGTAGTCAATTTCGAGGCGCGTCTGGCCAGTGTCAATGGCGGAACCCTTCGTAATGCCATCCCTAGAAGAGCCACGGCTATCATCACCGTGCCAAGCGAGGTCGTTGATTCTATCATCGAAGAAGCCCGTTATTACCAGATGGTATATCGTGACGAGTTTGACGGTTTGGAGCCTGATCTGGTTTTTCTGGCCGAAAGGGCCGAATTACCGACAGCATTGCTCCCTGCCGAAGTACAGGATGACTTGATCAATTCGGTAGAAGCAGCATTTGATGGCGTGTGGCGCTGGTCACATAGCAAATCTTCTGAAGGCGCTACTAATGGTCAGGTAGATACCAGCAGCAATCTGGCAAGTGTGAAAACCCTTCCTGATGGCACGGCTCAGGTGCTGATGATGGTCCGTAGTATGGACGAAGAGCGTAAGCGTGCTTTGGCCTCGAGCCTGCAAAGTGCTTTCATGCTGGCGGGTGCTCGCGTAGATTTCAGTTCGGCCTACGATGCCTGGAGCATTCCTGCCGATGCTCCATTGGTAAAGCAGGCGCTTGAAGCCGATGCGTCGCTGCGGGTTTCGCAAGTCCACTGCGGACTTGAATGCGGTGTGATCAGCATCAAATACCCTGACCTGCAGATCATCAGCATCGGACCAAACATACACCATCCACATTCGCATCTGGAATCTGTTGAAGTAGAAAGTGTCAACCGATTCTGGCAATTATTGAATAAGATCATTTATGGCAAAAAAGAATAAGTTGGCCAAATTCGCCGACATGGCCGAATATCCCAACGTATATCAATATACATTCGAACAATTAGAAGCCACCGGCTTCCCGCTGCAGGGTAAGTGGCACCAGGAATTTTTCCATAACGACAACCCGATAGTCATCGAACTGGGTTGCGGTCGTGGAGAATATACTGTTGGATTAGCTGAGCGCTACCCTGATAAGAATTTTATTGGCTTCGACATCAAGGGAGCCAGAATGTGGACAGGTGCTACCGAGGCCATCGAACGTGGCATGCACAATGTAGCTTTCGTGCGTACACACATTGAGCTCATTGAGCGATTCTTTGCGCCAGGTGAAGTGTCTGAGATCTGGATCACTTTTGCCGATCCTCAGATGAAGAAGGTCAATAAGCGTCTTACCTGCACTATGTTCCAGCGTCGCTACCTTAATATCCTGAAAGAAGGCGGAATGGTGCATCTGAAGTCTGACAGCAACTTCCTCTTTACCTATACCGAAGAGATGGCCAAGGCCAACCATCTTCCTATCTTAGCCTCTACGCGCAACCTTTATGCCGATGAGGATTTTGCTTCGGCTGAGACCATTGAAGCCCTCAGAGGCATTCGTACCTATTATGAAGCTCAATGGATCGCCCGTGGCCTCGACATCAAATATCTCTGTATAGAACCACAGCCACGCGAAGAGTGGGTCGAACCGGAGATTGAGATAGAGCTCGATTCCTATCGGTCTTTCGGCAGAGACAAGCGCAGCGCTCTCAATCTGCATGTCTGAAACTATCTATTATTACATTTTCAAGTTTCGCAAGTTATAACTTGCTCACTATCAAGCAAAGAAAGGGAGTAAAAGAGGAGTTAAAACGAAGTAAAAGGGACGATACAAACGGAAGTCGATATGCTCAATAATATTTACGTAAGGATGCTATTGTCCTTTTTACTACCCTTTTACTCCTCTTTCATAGCCATTTAATAACCTTTAAGTTGAGCTTGCGAAACTTCAATTAAATTCTACATTTTTAATCTTACATTTTAAAAATGGCATTATATCCTAAATTGATTACCGACGCTCTTACGCAAGTCATCTATCCAGGCACGAAAAAGAATCTGGTTGAGAGCGGAATGGTAGAAGATGATATCCGCATTGAAGGTACCAAAGTAACCTTCAGCCTTATATTTGATAAGGAGACCGACCCCT